>JAZSBX010000019.1:0-7749 GCA_045602605.1 Acutalibacteraceae bacterium | reverse complement strand
GGAATACGAGAAATTTTGCGAGGACTGCGGAGATTATTTCACCACAACCCGAAAGGGCGCAAAGCTTTGTCGTTCTTGCTTACTCGAACATATGTCACAGGCGAATAGAAATGCCCAAAATATGAAAAAATTTGAGAACATAACGGTAAACCCGCGAGAAACCTTTAACGATATACTTGCTGAAATTGAAAAGTTTAACAAGGAAAATTCTCGGCATTTAAGCTACGGCCAATATGTTGCTTTGCGCTTTTTAGAATCACAAAAACGGAGAAAGGTTAAGAAAAGTTAAGTTTTTCGCGCGGGGCGGCGCGCACAGGCGATTATAAATAATTAAAATTTTATATAACACGGAGGAAAAATAAGGTGAATTGGCAAAAGGAAGCAATAAACGATTTAAGGGCCTACGCTTCAAGGGTCAGAGCCCTTGAAAACATGAAAGAGAGAATAAGTTTGCTCGAGAGCAAATATAAAACCGTGCGCAGCGCCATGGGCGACACCGATGCAGTTAAAGGCGGCGGCAGTAAGCAGGAAGAGCTGCTTATTAACAACATTGCCGAAAGAGAGCGGCTTAAACTTAATATGCGGGCGACCGCCGAACTTGTAAAGCTCACAAGAAAAGGTCTTGATAACCTAACCGAGCGGCAAATCCAAATTTTAAACAGTTTTTACATAGAGCATTATCCGGGGCACGTGGAGCGGCTTTGTGAGGAATTTCACGTGGAGCAGTCGCGAATTTATCAGCTTAAAGATGAAGCGCTTTATAAGTTTACCATTGGTATGTACGGAATTATTGATTTTTGAGTTTTAAAAAAGACTGTAAAAAGAGTGGAAGTTTTTTGCGTTTTTATGTGGTAATATGTTAATGGGCTTAAATGCAAAAGCCCCGTTAGGCAGGTCCCCCTTCTGCCACAAATGCAGGTCCCCACTCCAGCCTGCACAGGAAAAGAGACTTTGAACGGTGTTCAAGGTCTCTATTTTATTGCAAAAACAGGTGAAAAAATGAGCGAAAACACGGAAAGGAAGCTAACGAAAAAGCAAAGGGATTTTATTTTCTTTTATCTTGAGGACGGCAACGGAACGAGAGCTGCCATAAGAGCCGGGTACCCGGAAAAATCCGCGGCGCAGATGGCAAGTAAACTATTACATAACAGCGAAAATGTCAAGGAAGAAATAAAAGCCATACAAAAGCAGCGGCGTGATGCGCTGAATATTGATGAAAATTGGAGCGTTTTACAGCTGCAGGATATCCTTCAAAAGTGCAAAGAGCCTGTTCCCGTGCTTGAGTGGGATGAAGAGAAGCACGCTTATGTTAATAAGGGGAAATATCAATTTGACAGCAAGGGCGCCCTTGGAGCTGTTAAACAAATTAATGAGCTTTTGGGCATTACCGCAGGGGAAGAAAACAAGGGCGCAAACGTTTTAATTGTCAATGATTTCGGAGGCGGACAATGAGCGAAGCCAAAACAATCAGTTTAAAAGCTACGGTGGGTGGCGGTTACGATGATTTTTGGAACTGCAAAACCCGATATAGAGTGCTGAAAGGCGGAAAAGCAAGCAAAAAGAGCACCACAACGGCGCTGAATTTTATATACAGGCTTATGGCCTATCCCGGCAGTAATTTGCTTGTTGTGCGCAGCGTTATGAACACCAACAAGGATTCCACATTTGCACAGCTTGAACTTGCACAAAGTATGCTCGGGGTCAGTCATTTGTGGAAAAACAAGCTCTCTCCTCTTGAAATGGTATATAAACCCACGGGACAAAAGATACTTTTTCGTGGTTTTGATGATGTTTTAAAGCTGGCATCCACCACCGTTTCAAACGGATACCTTTGCTGGGTATGGATAGAGGAGGCCTATGAGCTGTTCAGTGAAGAGGATTTCGAAAAACTTGACCTTTCAATGCCTCGAAGCGCAGTGCCTTCTCCTCTTTTTAACCAAACAACCCTTACTTTTAACCCTTGGAGTGAGACACACTGGCTGAAAAAGCGGTTTTTTGACACAAAATCCCCCCTTATTACCACCTTTACCACCGATTACCGCTGTAACGAGCATTTATCGGAAGAATATATCGCCATTATGGAGGAAATGAAGGCAAATAATCCTCGCAAATATGCTGTTGCAGGGCTTGGCGAGTGGGGTGTTGCAGAGGGTCTTGTGTTTGAAAACTGGGAAGAGCTTGAATTCGATGTTAATGAACTTGGCATTGAGCGGGATTATGACGGAAAAATCCTTCGCGATGACCGCGAAAAATACCGCCATTTCTTTGGCCTTGACTTCGGTTATACCAACGACCCCACCGCTTTTATTGCTTTTGCAGTTAACCGCAGTGAAAAGCAGATTTTCATATACGATGAGCATTATGAAAAGAAGATGCTAAACAGCGATATTGCCGAAATGATAAAGCGAAAAGGCTTTGCGAAAGAACGAATCCGCGCCGATGCGGCCGAGCCTAAAAGCATTGATGATTTAAGGCGGCAGGGCCTTCACCGCGTAATGCCCAGTGTTAAGGGCAAGGACAGCATTATAAACGGCATAGCGGCAATACAGGAATTTAAAATCTTTGTGCATCCAAGGTGTAAAAATACCCTTTATGAGCTTAACACATACCGCTGGAAAACGGGTAAAGGCAGTGAAAACCTTAATATGCCCGAGGACAGCGATAACCACCTTATGGATGCTTTCAGATATGCCTTTTACGATGTTCGGTTTTTCCATGGTGAAAAGAACAAAGAAGGCATAACCCGCGCTTACCGCAACGAAATACGGTCAGGCACCATTTATAACGATGATTTTAAAGGAGGCTGGAACGGATGAACACAGTTTTAATTATTTTAGTTTTGATTTTGAGCCTTTTGGTTGGCTTCCTTATTGGGAAACAACCAAAAAAGCCTAAAAAAGCGGCAAAGAAGGCGCCTCACACTGTTAAACAAACCTTTGAAGAGGCGGAGGAACTTCGCCGGCAAAAGCGCAGACAAAAGGAATTCGAAAACATGATGACTTATGATGGCAGCGCCCAGGAAGAAATCAGGGTTGATTAACACTGATTTATAGGGATTTACAGCGGCATTAAAGGCAATTTGCCTTTGTGTATATAAAAACGCGGCGACCATACCGCAAAAATTATTCGGCGACCATACCGAAGGAGGAAAAGAAAATGAATGGAGAAAACATCACTTTAACCGCAGAGGAGACCACACCGGCGGGAGAAGGCGCGCAATCCGAAACCCAGGACAGTGAGTTACAGGAAAGACCGGCTCCTGAAATTAACACCGAGGGGAACGAGGACCGAGAAAACGGCGAGGAAACTGCCGAGGGAAGTGAAGGCTCGGGTAATCCCGATTTCAAACTTCCTGTAAAGTTTTACGGTGAGCAAAGAAACCTGACCTTCGAAGAGGCGGTGGAATTTGCTCAAAAGGGTATGAAAAGCGATAAGCTTAAAGCAGAGCTTGATGATTATAAAAAAAGCAAACCCTTGCTCGACAAGCTCGCATACCTTTCCTCAAAGCACGGAAAGACAGCCGAGGAAATCATTGAAGGCTTAATGACTGCTGACGAGCAGTTTTTAAGAAGTCAGCTGACCGAAAAATACGGCGAGCTTCCCGAAGAGGTAATGACAACCTTGATTAAAGAGGAAAAAGCAAAGGCGCAAAATGCTTATAACGAGCATTTGAGCGAGGAAAAAGCGCAGCAGGCCGAAAATGAAAAGGCGATGCAAACTCGAATTGCCGATGAGTTTTTAGAACTTCAAAAGGAATTCCCCGAAATTTCATCTTTTGACAACGTGCCTGACAGCGTGATTATTGATGCGGTTAACAACGGCCGCAATCTTGTTGATGCTTATTTAAGGCACCAAAGTAAAGAAAGCCGCAAAATCGAAGCGGCACAGCAGGCCGAGGCGTCTGCTAAAAAATCCTCCGCAGGAAGCCTTGAAGGCGGGGAAGTTTCCCATGCAACAAATGCTGAAACCGCCTTTTTAGATGGGCTGTGGAGGTAAGAAAAATTTTAAAAATAAGGAGAAAAAATTATGCCTATTAACACTTTAGCAACTGCCCAGAAATTTACGGGCGAACTTGACAAACTTTTTGTAGCAAAGGCCGCCACCGGCTTTATGCTTGACAACGCTTTCCGCGCTAAATTCGTTGGCGCGCAAACAGTTCTTATTCCCGACCTTGATATGGTGGGCCTTGCCGATTATGACCGCGACACAGGTTTTGCACAGGGCGGCATCACCGTTGCACATGAATCCTACACACTCACCAAAGACCGTGGCCGTCAGCTTCAAATTGACCGTGAAGATATGGATGAGACCGGTGTTTCTAACCTTGCAGGACAGGTTCTCGGCGAATTTGTTCGCACGAAGGTTGTTCCCGAATGCGATGCTTATGTTCTTTCAAAACTCGCAGGTATTGCAAACACAAAGGGACACAAAAAGGATTACGCCGCCGACGGCGTTTATGCCGGTCTTACCGAAATTATCAACAATGTGCAGAATGTGGTTGGATTCGATGAAGAGCTTGTTGCCTTTGTTGATGCCACAATGTATGCTGCAATTCAGAACAGTTCTGAAATTCAGAAACGCATTGTTGTATCAGATTTCAAACAGGGCGATGTAAACCTTAAGGTTAAGACACTTAACGGTGTTGCTCTCATTCCCGTACCCGACAGCAGAATGAAATCGGAATATACCTTTGCTGAAAACGGTTTCACACCAACCGAAACTGCAAAGAGCGTTCGCGCAATTGTACTTCCCAAAAAGGGTTGCTCTCTTGTTAAGAAAACCGAGACAATGCGCATCTTCACTCCCGAGCAGAACAAGGATGCCGATGCTTATGTGTTCAACTATCGCCTCTATTACGATGCATTTGTTAAGAAGAGCGGTATGGATGCTATTTGGCTTATTGAGGATTAATTTGAGGGAGGTTTTGTAAATGGCAAAATATACTTTAAGAAGCCAGTACGGCAATGAAATTGTTCATACCGATGATGAGCGCAAAATGCAGCGCCTTCTCGACCTTAATTACACCCTTGTAGAGCCCGACAATAAAAACGGCGGCAAGGGTGACACCGAAGGCAAAACCAAAGCCGACAATAAAAACGGCGGCAAATAAATCTACTTAAAATCATAAGGGCAACCCTGAAATTCAGGGCTGCCCTTTTTGGCAATTATAGAAATATTATAAACGAGGTGCAAAATGGCAAACAAAATTAAGATACAGCCGGCGGCTGTTTTTGCGGAATATAAAAACGGAGATACATATAAAGCCGGCATAGGAAACAAAGGAATTTATGAACAAGGCAAAATTAACGAGCGCTTTTTCGTTGGCGACCAATGGCACGGAGCCCAGTGCGGTAATGAAAGACCTCTTGTGCGCCACAACGTTATAAAGCGCATCGGCGATTATAAAATCGCAATGGTAACGGCAGAGCCTGTTACGGCGCATTTTTCCTGTGATGGTGTGCCAAGCACTGTGGAGCTTTTAAGCGGTCTTTCCGATGAGCGAAAGCGACTTAGCGGCAACAGCAAGGAATTCGGCGCCACACCGACACCCGATGTTAACGAAATTAACCTTATGATGTCTGCTCTTGGGGATTACCAGAAGGTAACTGCAGAGCGACTTAAATTTAACGACATTATTGCCACCGCCCTTCAAAACGCCTATATAAGCGGCACGGCAATTTTATATACATACTGGGATGATACCATAAAAACCGGGCTTTATGCCGATGAGGCGCGCACCACTGCTATTAAAGGCGATATTGTCACCGAGGTTTTGGATATTGAAAATATCGTTTTCGGCGCAGCAAACAGGGATGATTTGCAAAGTCAGCCATATATCCTCATTGCCCAGCGCCGCACCGTTGAGGAGTTAAAGCGTGAGGCTCGGAGATTCAAAACAGGTGCAGATAATGTTAACAACATAAAACCCGATAAGGACACACAGCACATTAACGCCGGCGCTCGCGGTGAAGAGGAGGATGTGAGCGTTGAACACGCCACCGTTATAACCAAGCTGTGGAAGGAATATGACGATAACGGCGACTGTGTTGTTAAGGCGATAAAGGTTACGGAAAACGCCGTTGTTCGCCCCGAATGGAGCCTTAATATGCGCCTTTATCCTCTTTCAAAAATGTGTTGGGACCGCCGCAAGAGCTGTTCTTATGGCGACAGTGAGGTAACCTACCTTGTGCCAAACCAAATTGCGATTAACCGAATGCTCACCTCTGCCGTTTGGTCCACAATTATGATGGGCGCCCCTATGATGTACAAGGATGGGGATATTGTTACCGATGAAATCGGCAACACACCGGGACAAATTATTACCGTTTATGCAGGCGGCGAAAATGTTAAAAATGCCGTGGGTTATATCACCCCGCCTGACCTTACATCAAATTATCAAAATATGATAAATGATATCATTACAAATACGCTTACCCATTCGGGCGCAAACGATGCGGCTCTCGGCAATATGCGCCCCGATAATATGAGTGCAATTCTTGCTGTAAGAGAAGCGGCAACGATGCCCCTTCAGAACGTTAAAAACAGGTATTATCAGTTTATCGAGGATAATATTAGAATTTGGATGGAATTTTGGCTTCACTACTATGGCAACCGTTCCTTAAAAATCGAGGATGAAAACGGCACCTGGTATCTCCCGTTTAAGGCAGAGCGATACAAGGACCTTTTAATTTCGGTTAAAATCGACATCGGAGCGGCAACCCTTTGGAGTGAGGCCCAGGTGCTCAGTACCCTCGGTAAGCTTTATGAGTTTAAAATTATTGATGCAGTGCAGTACCTTGAGCGTTTGCCCAAAAACAGCGTGCCTAATATTGATGGGCTTATTAAGCAGATTAAAGGCGCTGCAAATGCAAAGCCTTTGCCTGTTCCTGTTCCCACCGAGAATAGCGGTGCAGTGGTACCCGGCACACAACCCCAAGGTAACGAAAATGTATTTTCGCAGTTAACTGCAGAGGAACAGCAAGCGTTTATGCAGCTTCCTCCCGAACAGCAGGAAGCAATTATTCAGCGTGCCGCAGCGGCAGGAGGAATGTAAAATGACAGTCAGAGAAATGTATCAAAAAGCTCTTACGCTGCTGGGTTATGCCGGCAGTGACAGTATTTCGGGTGAAGCAGAGTTTGTAAGAAAAGGAATTGCGGTTATAAATCAGATTTATTCTGACTTGTTTTACGCCGTGAGCAAAGAGAGTTTTGTTTACGTTAACAGTTTCACCGATAAAATAAACCTTCCTGAGCGCATTTTAAACGATGTTATGCCCTACGGTGTGGCAATGCTTTTGGCTCAAAGTGAGAATGACAGCGATAATCAAATGATTTTTGCCGCGCTATACAACAAAAAGCGCACGGGTGTTACAAATATAGGACAGGTTAAATTTACCGAGCCTATTGAATCGGGCGATGAATAGGAGGAATAAAAAAATGGGAATGTTTCCGAAACTTAGCGGAAAATCTCACCACGGTGTTAAAATCCCTGCCCTTTCGGGTGGAATAAATGAGTTTGATGCCGTAAATCTTGTTGATGATAATCAACTAACTCAGTGCGAAAACATGTGGTTTGACGGCGGAATGCTTAAAACACGTCCCGGGTTTGTGCTAAAAAGTGAAGGGGTAATAAACCGTTTTATTGATATAAATATATCTATTGAAAATGACAAAGAAATCCCAAATAACGTAACTATTATTGCAAATGAAAAAAAATACAAACTGATAGCATCAATCATCAAATATAGC
>JAZSBX010000018.1:0-8845 GCA_045602605.1 Acutalibacteraceae bacterium | reverse complement strand
CCGAAAGCCTTAAAGGTTTCGGCAGGAATGGAAATTCCATTCACGTTTCCATCAACATATTCAAAAATGCAGGCCTCGAAAATGATTTCGGAATCCATATCGTGAAGGGCTTTAATCTTGGATTTTATCTGACTCTCCAGCGTGTAATCCCAGGGCTCGGGAATCCAGGCGCTGTCAGCTCGCTGAACGTATTTAACCCCTGCATCAACAATAGATTCCTTTAAAACGCTCAACTCCTCGCCGCGAATGTGACAAAAGGTCATTGCGCGGTTTAGATAGTTATTTAAAACGTCAAGGGAAATGCCGCCGTCAAAATAATATTTTCCGTTTTGCCTGTTATAAACAACCTTAATTCCGCTTTGAGGTATACCGCTTAAAAGCCCCGTTTCACCTTTGGGGCTTTGATAATAAACAAAAACGGTGTAGGCTTTACCCACGGTTATTCCCTTTTTAACGGTGTAGGAATTGGTCTTTATGTCGTTTTCGGTAAGAACGGTTTTGCCGCTTGCATCCTTAATAACAACCTTTGCGCTCCAACCGTTCCTGCCCTCAACGTTGCGCCACTCAATTTTAGGATAGCTTCCGTCATAATGAGCAAAAACCGTGTAAATAACGGGTGTTATGTTGCTGTCGTAAGACACAGTGGATGAAACCGCCGATGATGTTAAGCTTGATTCCTCTTGCTTTGATTCGTAACCCTCAAATTCCTCCTCGCTTGATGTCTCACTGCTCGTGATTTCGCTGCTTGATATCTCGCTTGACACCTGACCGCTTACGGTGTCAGATGAGGTTTGGGCCGAATTTCCGCAGGCCGAAAAAACCGTGCAGATAAGCACAGCGCAAATAAGCATTGACAAGGTTTTTAAAAACATATTTTTTCGCATAGGTTACATCCCTCCATTTTATATGAAAAGTTTATCATTTTTATAATGCCTTGTCAATAAATATGTGCTTGACTAAACAACCGAAAAAGGATAATATTATTTGTATAATATATATTTATAAGGCAGGTGAAGGTCTTGGCGAAAAACGGCGACAAAACCATTGCCCCCGTGGCTTTTATAAGAACCGATTTTAAGGAAAAATTCGGTATTCCGAGACAAAGCGGCAGAGCAAAAAATCTCCTTGGCGAAATCGTTTTTGAAAAAGCCTTTCAAAATCCCGATGCAATCAGAGAAATTGAGGGCTTTTCCCACCTTTGGCTGATTTTTGATTTTTCCCTGTCCCACCGCGATGGCTTTTCCCCCACCGTGCGCCCGCCCCGCCTTGGCGGCAACAAAAAGGTGGGTGTTTTTGCCAGCCGTTCCCCTTTCAGGCCCAATAATTTAGGCCTTTCCTGCGTTAAACTTGAGGAAATTCGGCGCACCGAAAACGAGGGCACTGTTCTCATCGTTTCGGGTGTTGACCTGCTTGACGGCACACCTATTTATGACATTAAGCCCTATGTTCCAATGGCCGACTGTGTTGAAAATGCCAAGGGTGGCTACACCGAGGAAACGGCAGGGCACCGCCTGAAGGTCTTTTTTCCCGATGAGCTTAAAAACCGTTTGCCAAAGGAAAAGCAGGCGGCAGCAACCGAGTGTCTGGCAGAGGACCCTCGCCCCTCTTATCAGGAGGACGGTCGCCTTTACACAATGTCTTTTGCAGGCTTTGACCTTTCCTTTGAAGTTAGTCGCGACACACTTTTCGTAAGGGAAGTAAAAATTCTTTAAAATGCCTTTTTTCTCTTGAAAGAGGCCAAATTTTAGTGTATACTTATATAGTTAATTGTTAGTTTTCTCTTTGGGAGGGTATTATGGGTAAAATCGGCTTTGATAACGATAAATACATTAAGCTGCAGTCGGAAAAAATCCGTGAGCGCATTGATATGTTTGGCGGCAAGCTTTATCTTGAGTTTGGCGGCAAGCTTTTTGATGACTTCCACGCCGCCCGAGTGCTCCCCGGCTTTGCGCCCGACAGCAAGGTTAAAATGCTTATGGAACTCAAAGACCAGGCCGAGGTTGTTATTGTTATTAACTCCGATGCTATTGAGAAAAACACGCGCCGCGGCGACCTTGGTATTACCTACGACCTTGATGCCCTGCGCCTTATTGATGCCTTTCGAGGAATCGGTCTTTTCGTTGGCAGCGTGGTTATCACGCGCTATAATTCCCAGCCCACCGTTCAGGCCTTTGAAAAGCGGCTTTTGAGCCTTGGAATTAAGGTTTACCGCCACTATTCCATTCCCGATTACCCTGCAAACATTCCCTTTATCGTAAGTGATGAGGGCTTTGGTAAAAATGATTACATTGAAACCTCGCGAAGCCTTGTGGTTATCACAGCCCCGGGGCCTGGAAGCGGCAAAATGGCAACCTGTTTATCCCAGCTTTATCACGAGCACAAGCGCGGCCTTAAAGCAGGCTATGCAAAGTTTGAAACCTTCCCCGTTTGGAATTTAGCCCTAAAACACCCCGTTAACATTGCTTATGAAGCGGCCACTGCCGACCTTGATGACGTTAATATGATTGACCCCTTTCACCTTGATGTTTACGGTGAAACCTCGGTTAACTACAACCGCGATATTGAAATTTTTCCCGTGCTCAGCGCCATTATGGAGAATATTCTGGGCGAGTCGCCCTATAAAAGTCCCACCGATATGGGCGTTAATATGGCAGGCTTTTGCATTACCGATGCCGAGGCCGTAAGAAAGGCAAGCTGTCAGGAAATCATCCGCCGTTACTATGCGGCGCTGTGCTCCAACCGACAGGGTATGTCGGATAAAAATGAAATCTACAAGCTTGAACTTTTAATGCGACAGGTTGGCACCTCAACTGCCGACCGCCCCGTTGCCGCCGCCGCCCTTAAAAAGGCCGAGGAAACGGGCGCTCCTGCCGTTGCGCTGGAGCTTGAAAACGGCAAAATCATCACGGGTAAAACCTCATCGCTGCTGGGCTCAAGCGCGGCTCTGCTTTTAAACGCTTTAAAAGAACTGGCGAACATCCCCGATGAAACACAGCTTATCTCCCCCACCATTATTGAGCCTATTCAGCACCTTAAAATAGAGCATATGGGCAACCACAACCCAAGGCTTCACACCGATGAGGTGCTTATAGCCCTTTCAATTTGCGCCGCAACCGACCCCGTTGCCGCCAAGGCTATGGATATGCTTTATAAGCTTCGCGGCTGTGAAGCGCATTCCACCGTTATTCTTTCCCGTGTGGATGAGCAGTGCTTCAGAAAACTGGGTGTTAACATCACCTTTGAACCTAATTATCAGACTAAAAAACTTTATCATAATTAAGGAGCGGAACCCCGCTCCTTTTTTATTGCAAAAATATTCTTTTTATGATAATATGTTATATGAAACAAGGTAAACTTTTAATATTTTAATTAATGATTTACTACGGTTTTGAGTAAACTTTAAACGGAGTTGATTTTATGGATAACGCATCAGGCTGGGATTTTACAATGGCTAACTATGATGCCGTTTGGGGCTTTATGGTGCAGTTTGGACTGCTGCTTATTTTCCTGATGCTGGGTAACATTCTAAGGCGAACTATTCCGCTTTTCAGAAAGTGCCTCATACCCTCTGCCCTTTTGGGCGGCGCCTTACTGCTGATTGTTGACACCGTTTGCAAACAGTGTGGGGTTATACTCGTTGATAACCATCTTATGCAGGTTATCACCTATCACTGTCTTGCTATCGGCTTTGCGGCTATGTCCTTAAAAACCGAAAAAAGCGCACACAAAACAAATCCTGCTCAGGTGGTAGAATTCGGCGCGCTACAGGGCGGTTCCTATATGCTTCAGGCTTTTGTAGGTCTTGGCATCACGATTATTATGTTCCTTGTAACACAGTATGGCGACAAGGTTATTTCCTATATCTGCGGCCTTATTTTACCTCTGGCTTACGGTCAGGGCCCGGGCAATGCCCTTAGCTGGGATATTAACTTCACCAACACCCCTGCCACACAGTTTGCAGGAAACGGCAGCTTCGGTCTTTCCCTTGCCTCTATCGGCTTCGTGGTTGCTTCTGTCTTTGGCGTTTTATATATCAACGTTCATAAAAAGCGCAGTAATCTTTATGTTCGCAAGGCAAACCCAACCGATAAGGTTATTGATTACACTAACCCCAGCGGCAGCGAAATTCCCGATAACGAATCGGTGGATAAATTCTCCCTGCAGGTTGGCTTTGTAGCGCTTGCTTACGCGCTTTCCTTCGGCTTTATGTTCCTGCTCGGCAAACTTTCCGCCTTTACGAACAGCATTGCCTGGGGCTTTAACTTCCTTTGGGCATCCCTTGCGGCAATGCTTATTAAGGTTATCGTTAAACAACTGCGCAAGCGCAAGCTTATGAACCGTGAATACATAAATAATTATCAGATGGATAGAATTTCAGGCTTCTCCTTTGACCTTATGATTGTTGCAGGTGTGGCGGCTATTCAGATAAATGATATTAAGAACTATATTCTGCCTATTGTAATTCTCAGCATTGTCGGCACGGTGATTACCTATATTTATATCCGCTTAGTGGCCAAAGAATGCTTTAAGGGATTTGAGCACGAATTTTTCCTTATGAGTTTCGGCACCCTGACAGGCACCGCCTCTAACGGTATGATTCTTATGAAGGAAATCGACCCCGGGCTCAGAACACCCACTTCAAGCTTATATATCCTTTCAAATTTCCCTGCTATGGTAATGATAGCGCCGCTGCTGTTCCTGCTTAATTTTGCAGGCGGCTCTCTTGTTAATGCGGTCATTGCCTGCGCAATATTCTTTGTGCTGTGGGCGGCATACACAATATACCTGTTCCGCAGAAAAATATTCAAAAAGCGTTACAAGGATAAGCCTGTTACGGTCTGGGAAGACCAAGCAGAATAAAAGAACAAAAAAGCACGGATAACCTTTAAAGGGTTATCCGTGTTTTTTATTTCATCTTATTCATCACAAGTCCCGTTATGAGTTTGGGATAGAAATAGGTGGATTTTTGGGGCATCTTTTCCCCTGCCGCCGAAACTGCGGCAATTTCCTCTACCCTTGTGGGATTTAAAATAAAGGCGCAGTTTGCCTTTCCCTTGGCGGCGGCAACCGCCTCGGCAAAATCTCTTGTGTAGGTTAAGTTTATTTGCTTGGCCATATTTTCCTTGTCAATGCCCAGCACGTTTTCTAGAATAAGGGTGTGAAGCACCGAAACGTCAAGCCCCTTTAAAGCGGGCGAGGCGGTTTTTAAAACCTTATCCATCACGCCTAAATCCTTAAGGGTTAAAATTGCGGTTTTGGTTTTACCCACAAAGCCGAAGGCCTTTTTGCCCGTTTTATAGGCGGTGTCGAGTTTTTCCTCAATTTCACCCTCATTGCAAAGGTCAACCTCAAAGTTTTCCTCGCACTTTTCAAGCAGTTTTTCCTCATCAATTTCGCTCAAATCTCTTACAATGCGGTGGGTTGGGAAAACCACAAGGCCGTCATTTTCCATATCAATAAGGAACATCATAATGTAATCGGCATCACTGTTTGTGACACCCTGCTCCCTTAACTGTTTTTGATAGTTAAGGGCGGTTTCGTAGCGGTGGTGACCATCGGCAATGTACAGCTTTTTGTCATCAAAAAAGCGGCAAAGCGCCTGCGTTTCTTCACTTTTTTTTGCAACCCAAAGGCTGTGGGTAACGCCATCGGTGTCGGTAAAGGTATCATCAGGCGCGCCTTTGGATAACTTGGCAATAAGAGCCGCCGAAGCCCTTTCTTTATCGGAATAAAGAGAATAAATCTGGCTGAAATTACAGCCCGTTGCGGTCATTAAATTAAGGCGGTCGGTCTTTGCCTTTGACAGGGTTTCCTCGTGGGGCAAAACAACGCCATCGGAGAAGGGATGCAGTTTAACGCGGGCCACAATTCCCTTAAAGGAATAGTCCTTACCCTTTACGGAGAATTTTTCCTCGTAAATATAAAGGCAGTCCTCCGTATCCTGCTTTAAAATGCCGCTATCCACCCAATTTTTAAGTGTTTGGCCTGCTAAAGCGTAGCCTGCCTCGTTTTGTTCGGGCAGTTCAAGGCGGATTATATTATTGGGGTTGGCCTTTAAAAACGCCTGCTTCTGCTCCGAAGAAATAATATCGTAGGGAGGGCAGCAAACCTCTCCCTTTGCCCCTGCTTTGTCAGAAAAACGCAGGGCGCCGAATTCTTTAACTGTTGCCATTATAAAAACTCCTATTAAAGCTTTTTGGTTTTGATTTCATCAATAAGCATTGCTTTAAAATCGGCAATACTCATTGAACCTAAATCGCCATCCTCACCGCGGCGGCGAACCGATAAAGTGCCCTCTTCCACTTCCTTATCACCGATAATGGGCATATAAGGAATTTTTTGAAGCCTTGCCTCGCGGATTTTGTAACCGATTTTCTCGTTTCTGCTATCAATTTCCACAAGCATTCCCTCTTTTTCAAGCTCGGCCTTAATCTTTTCGGCGTACTCAAAATGCCTGTCGGCAATGGGGAGAAGGCGAACCTGAACGGGGGCAAGCCAGAGGGGGAACGCGCCTGCATATTTTTCAATGAGCAGCGCAAGGGTTCTCTCATAGCAACCGATGGAGGTTCTGTGAATGATGTAGGGGTTTTTCTTGGTGCCGTCAGAATCGGTGTATTCCATACCGAATTTTTCGGCAAGCATCTGGTCAATTTGAATGGTTATAAGGGTGTCTTCCTTGCCGTGAACATTTTTAATCTGAATGTCAAGTTTGGGGCCGTAGAATGCTGCTTCGCCAACACCCACCTTATATTTAATTCCAAGGTCATTTAAAATGTTCTCCATTTTGCCCTGTGCTTCGTTCCACTGCTCCTCGGTGCCGATGTATTTACCCTTGTCCTCGGGGTCCCACTGACTGAAGCGGTAGGAAACGTCCTCATAAAGACCTAATGTTTTAAGCATAAAGGTGGTAAGTTCCAGACAACGGCGGAACTCATCCTCAAGCTGGTCGGGGCGGCACATAAGGTGACCCTCGGAAATGGTGAATTGGCGAACACGGATAAGGCCGTGCATCTCGCCCGAGTCCTCATTTCTGAAAAGGGTTGAGGTTTCGGCATAACGAAGGGGCAAATCTCTATAAGAACGGGGGCGGTTAAGATACGCCTGATATTGGAAGGGACAGGTCATGGGGCGAAGGGCAAAACATTCTTTGGTTTCATCCTCGGCATCCCCCATAACGAACATACCGTCTCTGTAATGGTCCCAGTGGCCCGAAATTTTATAAAGGTCGCTCTTTGCCATTAAGGGCGTTTTGGTGCGAAGCCAACCGCGGCGCTGTTCCTCATCCTCAACGAAGCGCTGTAAGGTCTGAATGATTTGTGTGCCTTTAGGCAGCATTATGGGAAGACCCTGACCGATTACGTCACAGGTGGTAAAAAGTTCAAGTTCTCTGCCGATTTTGTTGTGGTCGCGCTTTTTGGCCTCCTCAATTTGCTCAAGGCGGGCTATGAGTTCACTTTGCTTCGGGAATGCGGTGCCGTAAATTCTTTGAAGCATTTTGCGGTTTGAGTCGCCGCGCCAATAAGCGCCCGTGGCGGAGGTCAATTTAAAGGCCTTAACAAAACCCGTTGACATAAGATGAGCGCCTGCGCATAGGTCAGTAAATTCGCCCTGCTTATAAAGGGAGATTTCCGCATCCTCGGGCAGGTCGTTTATAAGCTCAACCTTGTAATCCTCCTTTGCGTTTTTAAAGAAATCCAGCGCCTCGCTTCTTGACAAAGTAAAACGCTCAAGGGGCAAATCCTCTTTAACGATTTTTTTCATTTCCTCCTCGATTTTGGTTAAATCATCGGGGGTGAACATTTTCTCGCTGTCAATGTCATAGTAAAAACCGTCGTCAACGGCAGGGCCGATGGCAAGTTTAACCGTGGGGAAAAGGCGCTTTACGGCCTGAGCCAAAATGTGAGAGGCGGTGTGGCGGAAGGCCCACCTGCCGTAATCATCATCAAAGGTTAAAATCTGAACCTCATCGCCATCGGTAAGAATAGTGCGAAGGTCGGCGTTTTTGCCGTTGACCAAAGCGGCGCAGGCGTTTTTTGCAAAGCCGCCGCCAAGGCTTTTAACAGCCTCATAAACGCTGACAGCGCTATCGAACTCTCTTTCGTTTCCATTTAAAATAATCTTCATAAAAGCTCCTCCAAAGTCACTTAAATTTAAAAATAAAAAAACGCCCCGCACGGCATATTTGCCGCACAGGACGAAAAAGACAAAACTTTTCCGCGGTTCCACCCGCATTGCAGTGAAACCTCACTGCCTCTTTTTGATTCTCTAACGCAAATCACGCGGCCGACTTGATTTATTTCATCGGCGCTCAAAGGTGGTCTTCACTTCTCCCCTGTTTTAAGCGGCTTTCAGCCCAACGACCGCCCTCTCTGATAAAACAAAACGGAAAGTTACTTTCCTTGTCAACGCTTTATATATTATATAATATACTTATATTTTCATATTTTGTCAAGGGTTGTTTTAACAAGTTTTTCACCCTCATAGCAGAGTGTCAGGTGGAAAAAGGGCTCGTTTTTCATTATAAGTTCTAAAAACACCCTGTCCCCTTCCCAGGTGGGCATAGAGAGCACCTTGTCATTATCAACCCAGCGAAGCTCCCCCTCATCACACTCTTTTAAGGTGTCGTTCTCCGCCTTGGCGGTGAAAAGGTGCATTCGCTCGTTTTCCCAAACGTCTGAAATAAAATTCACAACACCGCGGTAGGTGTAGGAGGTAAGTGTCAGCCCCGTTTCCTCATAAACCTCCCTGATTAAGCATTCCTCGGCCGTTTCGTTTTCCTCAAACTTGCCGCCTACCCCAATCCATTTGTTCTCGTTTAAATCATTTTTCTTTTTTGTTCGGTGAA
>JAZSBX010000017.1:0-18988 GCA_045602605.1 Acutalibacteraceae bacterium | reverse complement strand
CCTGTGCGACGGGAGGCTATGAACCATGTCAGGCGGGGAACCGAGCAGCATTAAGTAGTTTTTCTCGTGCGCCGCAGTAAATCGGTCCATTCGTACACCTTAATACGTGAGTTTTTATTAGTGTGATACTAATTAAAGGAGATTTTTATGGGTTATCAGGCTTTTTATCGTAAATACAGGCCGGGCACCTTTGCCGATGTTTTGGGTCAGGAGCACATTACCGATGTTTTGCGCCGCCAGCTTGCAGGCGGTAATCTTTTCCACGCCTATCTTTTCACGGGAACCAGGGGAACGGGTAAAACCACCTGCGCGAAAATTCTTGCCAAGGCGGTAAACTGCTTAAATGCCAAGGACGGTAACCCCTGCGGTGAGTGTGAAGCCTGCCTTAACATTGCGGCAGGTGAAGTGACCGACATTGTGGAAATTGATGCCGCTTCAAACAATTCTGTTGATAATATCAGAGATTTGCGTGACAAGGTTAACTTTGCCCCCTCCTCGGTTAAATACCGCGTGTTTATCATTGATGAGGTGCACATGCTTAGCATCAGCGCCTTTAACGCGCTGCTTAAAACCCTTGAAGAGCCCCCTGCACACGTTATTTTCATTCTTGCAACAACCGAGGTTCACAAGCTTCCCGCAACCATTCTTTCCCGTTGCCAGAGGTTTGATTTTAAAAGAATTGAAAACGATAAACTTATTGCGCGCATAAATTATGTGTGCAATGAAGAAGGTCTTAAAATCAGCGAAACTGCCGCCTCGCTCATTGCCGCCGCGGCAGATGGCGGCATGCGTGACGCCCTTTCCCTTTTGGACCTTTGCGCATCAAAAAGCAACGATATCACCGAGGAAATTGTGACAACCGTTTGCGGGCTGACGGGAAATGAATACTTAAACGACCTTGCACGCCTTTTAAAAGGCAGGGACACAAGCGGCGCTTTAGCCCTTGTGGATAGGTTATATGCAAACGGCATTGATATGCTTCGCCTTTGCAGTGAACTGACCTCTTATTACCGCAATTTAATGATTATTAAAACCGTTAAAGGCGGCCAGCTTCCCATTGTTTGCTCGGCGGCGCAGCTTGAGTGCTTTAAAGAAATTTCCGAGGGCTATGAGCTGAAGGAAATTTTAAGAGCCCTTTCCCTGCTTCAGGAAACAACCGTTAATATGCAAAATTCCGACAGAAGATGCGAGTTTGAAATGTTTGCGGTTAAGGTTTGCACCCCCTCCCTGTCGGTGGATTTCGCCTCTCTCGAGCAAAGAATAAGCGACCTTGAAAGAAAGCTTGCGGGCGGCGTTCAGGTTGTTTCAAAAGCTAAAAAAGCAGTCAAAGAACCCGAAACCAAGACCGAGGAAATTAAAACGGAAATCCCCTCTGACAAAGAGCCCGTTTTGGAAGAACAGCCCGAAATTAAGGCCGTTTCAAACCGAGAGCTAAAAGAGTGGGGTGAAATTATTGAGGTGCTTAAAACCACCTGTCCCCTTATGGCAGGAGCATTAAGCTCGGGCTCAAGAGCTTTCGTTAAGGATAAGTTCCTTCTCATCGACTGCAAAAGTCAGCAGTTTTTAAACCTTATGCGAACAAACGCCACCTATAAAAATCACATTAAAAATGCAATATTCAAGGTGCTTGGCGAAAATTACAGCATAGGCCCTTATAAAGAGGAAAGCGAAATTAAGGAGGCCGACCCACTGTCTCTCCTTGCCGATAAGCTTAAACAATTAGAGATTTAAAGGAGTTTTAAAATATGAAAGTAAGAATCCCCAACCAAGGCGGCGGTCAAAATATGAACGCCATGCTTAAACAGGCGCAAAAAATGCAGGAGGATATGGCAAACCTCCAGGCCGACCTTGAGCAAAGAGAATTTTCGGGCTCTGCCGGCGGCGGAATGGTTGAGGCCACCGTCACGGGCAAGCATGAGCTCGTTTCCCTTAAAATAAATCCCGAAGCCCTTGAAGAAGGCGATGCGGAAATGCTTGAGGATTTCGTTATGCTGGCCGTTAACGAAGCAATCGGGAAGGCTACAAAAACACAGGAAGAGGAAATGGGCGCCATTACAAGTGGTCTTAATATGCCCGGCTTGTTTTAATTATGGCTTATAACATCGTTCCCTTAAATGAACTTATAAATCAGTTTGAAAGGTTACCGGGAATTGGTAAAAAAACCGCCACCCGCCTTGCTTTTTCGGTGCTTGCCGCACCCAAAGAACAGGCGCAGCGCTTTGCCGATGCCCTTGTTAACGCAAGAGAGAAAATTCATTTTTGCGCCTGCTGTCAGTCCTTTACCGACCTTGAAATCTGCCCCATTTGCGCAGATGAGGCAAGGGACACAAGCGTTATTTGCGTTGTAAGTGAGGCAAAGGATGTTTTAGCGTTTGAAAGAACAAGGGAATATAACGGTTTATACCACGTGCTTCACGGGGTTTTATCCCCCCTTGACGGCATCACCGCCGAGCAGCTCAAAATCAAAGAGCTTATGAGCCGCCTTGCCGATGGCACTGTGAAGGAGGTTATTATGGCCACAAATCCCACCGTTGAAGGAGAGGCCACCTCAAGTTACCTTTCACGCCTTATAAAACCAATGGGCATTAAAATCACCCGCCTGGCCTACGGTATTCCCGTTGGCGGCGACCTTGAATATGCCGATGAGGTTACACTTTCAAAAGCCCTTGAGGGCAGAAATGAGATTTAAACTATGACACAGGATAAAATTGACAGAATTAACGCCCTTGCAAGAAAGCAAAAGTCCGAGGGCCTGACCGAGGAAGAAAAGGCCGAGCAGGCCGCACTCCGCAGAGAATACATTGATTCATTCAAACGGGACCTTGAAAGGCAACTTGGCAGTATGTCCATTGTTGAGCCTGACGGCACCATTAAAAAGGTGGAGAAAAAATGCAAATCGTAATTCTTGACGGCGCCACCGTTGCGGCAAATGACCTGAATTTCGGCATTCTTGAAAAGTTCGGCAACCTTACTGTTTATGATTTCACATCACCAGAGGAAATTGTTAAGCGCTGTGAAAACGCCGATGCGGTTTTTTGCAACAAAATTGTTTTTACCCGTGAAATTTTCGAGCAGTTGCCAAAACTTAAATACGTTGGCCTCTTTGCAACGGGCTATAACAATATTGACGTAAAAGCCGCAAAGGAGATGGGTATTACGGTTTGTAATGCAGGCTCCTATTCAACCGATGCCGTGGCGCAACATACCTTCGGCTTCATTCTTAATAACTACACCCGCATTGCCGATTACAGCCGCTTTGTTTTATCGGGCGGTTGGAGTGAGAGCAAAGTGTTCTCCCCCGTTGTCTTCCCTACCGATGAAATAAAAGGTAAAACCCTTGGTATCATTGGCTATGGCAGCATTGGTAAAAAGGTGGCCGAAATTGCCCGCGTTTTCGGAATGAAGGTTATCGTTAACACAAGAACGGTGCGCGAAGACGGACAAACAAAATTTGTAAGCCTTGATGAACTTTTAAGTTCCAGTGATATCATTTCCCTGCATTGCCCCTTAACAGCCGAAAACACGGGAATGTTCAATGCCGAGACCTTTGCAAAATGTAAAGACGGCGCCTATTTCATTAACACCGCCCGCGGTGGTTTAGTTAACGAGCAGGCCCTTTTTGATGCGCTCCAAAACGGCAAGCTTTCGGGCGCGGCACTTGACGTTATAAATGAAGAGCCTATGAATAAAGACTGTGTGTTGCCGAAGGCTAAAAACATAACCATAACCCCACATTCGGCCTGGACACCCTTCACAACGAGAAACAGGGTGCTGGAAATTGCCCGCCAAAACTACGAGGCATTTTTAAGCGGAAACCCACAGAATGTTGTGTCCAAATAAAAATTTAAAAAAACAAAAAACTACTCCGAACAAATGTCGGAGTAGTTTTTTTATTTGAGAATTATATCACATATTTTGTCAACATCAGCTATATCAAGGTCTGCATAAAGCGGAAGCGTAAGTACTCTATCGGCAACAAACTTTGCCACAGGTGTTTTGCTTGAATCACCGCAGGGTAATTCTTTATAGCAATCATATTCATTGGCAAGGGGATAAAAATATTTTCTTGCAACAATCTCATGCTCTTTTAGTTTTTCAAATATCTCATTTCTTGTGTATTTATAATCCTTAAAAACAACCGGGAAATAAGCATAGTTTGAAGTAACCCCCTGTTGCTCTTTACACAGCACTATTCCCTCAATGCCCCCAAGGCGTTCACGGTAATGCTCCACAACATCTTTCCGCTTTGCAATTTCTTCATTTATATGGCGAAGGTTGCATATACCCATAGCTGCCTGAAACTCGTTCATTTTAGCGTTTCCGCCCACAAAGGCAACCTGCTCGGCGCCACGAATCCCAAAGTTTTTAAGGTCATTCAGCAGTTGCACAAGGCTATCATCACTAAACGTAACGGCGCCGCCCTCAATAGTGTTAAACACCTTTGTAGCGTGGAAACTGAACATAGAGGCATCACCAAAATTGGCAACATTAACCCCGTTCTTTGTAACACCAAAAGCATGTGCGGCATCATATATAACCTTAAGATTATATTTATCGGCAATGGCCTTTATTGCATTCACATCGCAGATATTTCCGTAAACGTGAACGGGAACAATGGCGCAGGTTTTCTCGGTTATAAGCGCCTCTATCTTTGTTACATCCATCGTGTAATCGGCATCATTCACATCGCAAAAAACAGGCTCAAGACCATTTCTGACAATGGAATGAATGGTGGAAGCAAAGGTAAAAGGTGTGGTGATAACCTGGCCGCCTGCAGGCAAATTCATTGCGGCTATCACGTTTTCAAGAGCAAGGTGACCGTTAGTGTATAAAGTAACGTGAGGGGTGTCAAGAAAGGATTCAAGCTCATTTTGAAACTGCTTGTGCTTTACACCCATATTGGTAAGCCAATGGCTGTCCCAAAGCTCTTTTATTTCTTCACAATATTCCTCAAATTTGGGCATTGAGGAACGGGTTACGTTTATCATAATATGTGTACTTCCTTCTTTCTAATACAACTCAGGGAGCAGGTCCCTACGCATCATATCCTCGCCGCAGGAGTTAATTACACGCAGCTCCTTTACCGCAATATTATGCTTGCTATTCAGTTCTTCAACGGTATTTCCAACCATAGAGAAACCGGCAATTCTATCCCCTGAATTTGCAACACTGTCGAATTCGGAGCCCTTTGATTTGAAGCAATAATAATCAGTAATTACGCCTTTGTCTTTAAGCTCATCAAAATTTTCAAGATGGTCAAATATTCCCGGTTTACAATATATAAACTCAGTTGCAAAAAATTGCTCATTCGGGCGCTCGCTTCGAACACAGGGAAATTTTCCGAGGGTAAGGTCAACAACAGCTCCTATAACATCAAAGCCCGAAAGCTTTTTTATCATTATAAACTTTTCACCGCCGCCGGTGCGGGCACTGAACTCAAGCACATAGGCTCTTTCACCATCAGAAATCATTTGAATCAGCATCGGTGAATTTTTTAAATTAAAGGCATCTGCTATCTGCTGTGCGGTTTGCGCTATCTGCTGTTTAAGACTTTGCGGCATTTTCTCGGGTGACTTTGAACGGAAAATAACAAATTTATCCTCCTCGGGAATTTTGTCAAGCTGAGAAACACTAAGAACGTGTGCCACACCGTTTTCAACATAAACATCCACACTAAGCTCAGGGCCGTCAATAAATTCTTCAACAATAGCCGTGCCCGTTCTGCTTAATTTAACGGCATTTTCAAAAGCGTCTTTAAGCTCAAAAATATCCGTAACTTTTTTCACACCCTTAGAGCTGTTGCAATCCACGGGTTTAACAATTAACGGGTACCTTAATTCTTTGAGTCGCTGATTTTCAAGCTTTGCCATAACTGCGAACTTAGCGGTGGATATATTCTTTTCGGCAAAGATTTTTTTCATATATGATTTGTTAGTAACATTCAGAGCCGTTTGATAATCTATATAACAAGGCAGACCCAATTCCTCAGAAACCTTTGCAACGGTCAGCAATGCCTGGTCGGTACATACCGTAATAATAAAATCAACCTTCTCATCCCTTGCAACTCGGGTAATGGCCTCCACATCAAGTGTTGACTCCCGATAAAAAATATCGGCATAAGGCTTTGCAACAGGATTTTCAAAGTAGTCTGCCAATACCGTTACAATACCTCTGCTTCTCAAATCGTTAAGCAAGGCTATCTGAGGTAATCCGCCGGCAAGAACTAATGCCTTCACTTGTTTTTCCTCCAAAAAAATTACTCTTCTTTCGTATCGGCAGTATTTATAACCAACGCCTTTTTCTTTTCAAGATACATTCCCACAAGGCCGAATCCAACAGAAATGGAGCACACTCTTATTACCCAGGGGAAATACTGCTTATAAATAAATGCACACAGTGCTGTGGCTGCTTCGCCGCCGATTATAAGGGCAACTATATAACCCACCAACGCAAGAGCGCCTGCAAACAAGGTTGCCAACACGCCTATAGAGAATATAGTTAATAATACTTTACTTACTTTTTTCATATCACATATCCTCCTGAAATTACAGTCCCATAATAGGAAGTATACCAAGCAAACAAAGAACCGATAAAACATAATGGAGTCCCACCCATATCATACAGTTAATTGTTGTGGATTTCATATCCGACTTGGCTATACCCATTGCGGTATACATACAAATTGCCAAGGGAGGTGTCATGCCTTCCATTGCTCCCGTAATAACAGGAAGCATTGCCGCCGCTAACAGGGGATTTCCGCCTGCTGCGGCAAATATAGATATAATTGTTCCGCCGAATATTTTAGTTTGAGCAGTGCCGGGGAACACCATTCCGAGAATAGAAGTTATTGCAGGAAGGATAAAAGCAAGAGCAACTTTTGAAAGATTAAAGCTCTCAATATATGTTCCTATATTGGTACCTATATCGGTTGCCGAGAATAGATTGCTTATGCAATATGCAAAGAATATGGTTGCACCAACGGGAACTATTCCCGTAACAGATTTCGCAATGGTATCAACCAATGCTTTGGGTTTCATACCCTTATTCACAAGTAGTGCATAAGCGGCTGCAAGTCCCGGTGTAAAAAGAAGCAGACTGCTTGAGAAGTTTGATGCGCCTGCACCAAGCCTTTCGGTAAAGAAGTTGGACTTAAATAAGTAATCAATAATAAATGGAGCAAGAATTATAACCGGCAACAAAAGATTTTTCCAACCCTTTTTTAGTGTCTCTTTCAGGTTTGGGATATCCTCGGGGTCCATTGGCTTAACCTTATGAATTCTGCAGAACACATAAAGTGTTATAATTCGCTGTAATATAAACCATATTGCTATGCCCCACATTACTATCCAAAATGTAGACTGAGACATTTCCGCACCGCTATACTCATTATAGCAGGCAAGAGCCGCAACTATAACACCTGCGGGAGGTATCATATTACCCATTGTGCTTGCGGCAGACTCAACGTTAGCCGCAAGATGACGCGGGAAGCCTGATTTTATCATAGCAGGAATGGTAAACACACCTGTGGTGGCAACATTTCCTGCACCGCTTCCCGAAAGGGCTCCCATAAAGGTACTTCCTATTACGGCAGTAAAACCTGCACCACCACGGAAACGACCAAATATTGCCACTATAACTGCCACTACGGTATCCACCGCTTTAGTAGCATCAAGAACCTTTGCAAGTACCAAAAAGCCTATAATTGAATAGAACAGCGTGTCCTTAGCTGTTTTTCCCACGTAGGTAAATATGTTGCCAAATTCACCCGTAAGCAAAAGCATAAGAATAAATCCATAAAACATACATTCATAAATAGGTCTTTTAAAAACCAGGAATGTAACACAGATTGCAGCTAATAATGCTAAAATGTAGAAAATTTCTATTGGCATAATCATTTCTCCTTTTTTATCCGAAAAGATTTAAATCTTTGTTATAAATAATTCTTTATATCCTTTGCCACCGTACGCAACTTTAAAACATTGGTCCGGCACATGGTTACCCATGCACCACTGAACAATGGCTTTTGGCAAATTGCATCCTGCCATGTGGCTGAAGGGATAACCACCGCCAAAGCGGGCATTCATTTCAAGAATATAGGGTTTACCATCGACTAAAAACACATCACAGTCCATATTTGCTATGTGCTTTGTAAGTGTTCCCAGCCTCTCGCACTCTGCTTTTATGGCAGGCTCATCAACTATTTCGGCAATATCGGTTTCCCCTGCACGCATAGCAATTTTTTTCTTGGCTATAACAGAACAGTGTTTTCCGTTTAAATCGTTTATAATATCTGCGCCATATTCCTGTCCCTTAAGAAATTCCTGATAAATTATCTGCTCATCTGCCGAAACTGCATCCGATTCATATTTTAAATAGGAACGGCTTATTGTACGGGTGTTTCGGCGGAAATAGTAAAGCAACGCCATTTCATCCTCCGCCACGCTCATTGCAATGGAGCCACAACCGAAACGGGGCTTTACTATTATAGGATAACTGAGTTCGCCGCTATCAACAGCGCGCAACACCTGTTGCAGTGATAGATAGGTTTTTGGCACATTAAAACCATTTTCTTTAAGAAAAAGATAGGTTTTCCATTTATCATTACAAATCTCAATAAGTTCGGGCTCAGAAACAATAACCCTTGTGCCCACAGCCGCGAAATTTTCTTTGCTACGAGCAAGCACCAATAAATCTATATCAAAAAGGGAAATAAGAACATCTATCTTGTTTTCCTTGCAGTAATCAAGCAGAAAGGGGATATAATTGTCATCATAGATAAGAGGCGATATAACGCTTTTATCGGCATAATGGAAGGCAACGGTTTTATCGTCAGAATTGCAGACATGCACCTGACCGCTGTCCCCCAGCACCTCTTTGAAATATTTAACCATATACGCTCGGCGTCCCACCGAGGTGAGTAATACATTCATTTTATTTCTCCTGTTTGAAACGGTATATAAGATGGACATCCTCGGGTCTCGGCTCATCCTGTGCAGTGTATGGGACAAAACCAAGCCCTTCATATAGCGCTATTGCCGCATTATTTGAGGCATCGGTATAAAGATGCGCGGCGGCAATTCCTTTACTTATACATATATCAAGAAACTGCTTCACTGCCGCCTTGGCATAGCCCTTGCCTCTTGCCTCGGGCAGTGTTGCCACAACCGAAATATACGCCGTGTTATTTATAAGGTTTTCGGTGTATCCTGCCACAAGAGCGACCATCTTCCCGTTTTCCAGAGTATAGCAAAGGGTTGCCCTTTGGCAAAATTTTTGTGCCAAGTCATAAAGCTCCTGCTTTTTTGAAAGGGGCACGGGAAAAGAATTATCCACTCTTTTTAAGAACTCTAACAAATCTTCAAATTTTAGTTTTTGCATTATTTTTTCTCTTTTACTGCTTTAATAACTCCCAAAAGCTGCATAAACGGTTTCATTTTCGCAATTATTGAAATAAGCAGATAAACCGCTACTCCCACAAAAATTTGTATAGCCAACGTGGCTACAGCACTAAGGCCCAAAAGGCCCACCGCCAGCACACAGCCGCACATAAAAGCCGATGCCGCAAAGGATGGTAAAATATCTCGCATTTGTTCAAAATATGAATAATCTATAAGTTTTTTGTTGGGGAATGCATTTACGAAACAGCTTATAAAGGTCGTAACCACCCCTGTTAATGCAATTGCTATGGGTGACTCAAAGAATACCACTGCTATTATTATCGCCAAAAGCCCGTAGCTTTTCTTGATTATTTCAAGTTTTAAAAATATATCACTTCGGCCCATTGCGTTTATGGCCTGCAAGTTGCAGGAATGAACGGGATAAAAGGCGCCTGAAAAACAAAATATCTGAAGATATGGCACGCATGGGAGCCACTTATCCGTGAGCAATAACTTTATAAGCGGTTCGGCCACACCTGCAAGGCCTGCCATCATTGGAAAAACTATATAAGCGCTCAAGGTAATGGAATTACGCATCATTACTTTAAGCTCTTCTTTTTTATCCTGCTGTTTTGACATTGCAGGCAGCATAACGCTTTGCACCGTGCTGTTAATGCTGTTCATAAGAAATTGGGGAAACTGCTTTCCTCTGTTATAAAAGCCCAGGGTGGCGCTATCATATTTTTTACCGATTACAAGGCCCTGCAGGTCTTGATATAATGTATCCAAAAGTCCTGAAAGCAAAAGCTTCCAACCGTAGGAAAACAGCACCTTGACTCTGGCGAAATTCACGGCAAAGCGAAGCTTTATTTTCGCAGTAAAGCACATTACCGCCGCCGCAACAAACACGTTAAGCATTGTTTGTGCCACAAGCGCCCAAAGACCGCCGCCAAGGAGCGCTATTACTATTCCTACTATTCCCGAAATTAAAATGGCGCCGATATTGCTATAGAATACCTTTTTGAAATCCAAATCCCTGCTTACTTTAGCAAGCTGAACAGAATTAAGGGCGCCCGGGAAAAGCATCAGTGCCAGTACACGAAGGGGCCAAACAAGTTCGGGCATTGCATAAAACTGTGCAATAAGCGGTGTGGCAAAGAAAATAACCGAATAAAGCACACCTGCAATACCTAAGGTAACCCAAAGAACCGAGGAATAATCCTCATCTGTCACATCCTTATTCTGAATAAGCGCCGTGCTAAAGCCCGTTTGAATAAAAACATTTGCAAGGGATGTGAATATTACCATTATAGAAAGCACGCCGTAATGCTCGGGTGATAAAATACGTGCTAATATAATTTGTAAAACAAACTGAACGCCCTGAACACCGAAACGTTCAAGAAGCTTCCAGAGAAATGCTTTTTTCATTTTAATCTCCTGAAATCACACATTTAATCGGCATATATTTTTTTCTTTAATAACTTCCTTTTTATATGTCGCTTAAACGCAAGATAGATAACATATAGCTTATGTTTTATCTCGCCATAATCCTTTAAAAATTGTGTAAAAGTAATTTGTCCTTCCAAAACTGCTTTTATCATAAAATAAAAGCACTGATACTCGATAACCTTTATTTCCTTTTCACCGGCGTGCTTTGTGGCGTAGGACATAAGTTCCTTTTGCCATTTTTTTTGCTTTGAATAGTCGAATTTATACGTAGCGCTAAAGGAACTGCCGTGGGTTGTGACATGCCTGTAGGCACTCATTTTTTCCTGCATACAGTACACCTTGCCGTTGCAAAGCAAAGCAAAATACAAAAGTCTATCACCGGGGGATAAGCCCTTTTCCATAATGCTGTTATCAAATGTATCATCCTGATAATAATTTTTATACATTATCGTTGCCAACTGACCGGGCATTATTTCACTGAAAAAGTGTCTAAAGGAATATTCCTCGTCCTCACACTCTGGATAGGTCTCGCCGTTTGGCAGGGAGTCCTCCCCCACCACAACGCAGTTGTGTGCAACGGCAATATATTCGGGGTGTGTTTCCAAAAAGGTTATCTGCTTTTCCAGCTTGTTTTCATCGGTCCAAAAATCATCGCCTTCAAGAGCAATCATATATTTTCCCCTACAGCGAAGTTTCAAGTCTCGAGCATTGTTGCACTGCATATTGTGCATGTTCTTTTCACGATAAAACATTGTGAAAAAACCGGGATGTTTTTTTTCATATTCTTTAAGTATTGCGCGAGTATTATCGGTAGAACAATCCTCTCCTACCAAAACCTCAAACTTATACTTTGTTTTTTGCATCAGAATGCTGTCCAGTGCCCTTGCAATATAGTTTTCGTGGTTATAGGTAGCGACATAAACGCTTAAAACAATATCGTTCTCGCTCATTTTTTAAGTCCTTTCCACTTTTGGTCCTTATCGGAAAGGTTAAGGGGTGTGCCATCGGCAAGGGTGTAGCCCTCTGATGAACAGTTGCCCTTGTATTCTCCTATAACCTCGGGCCACTCAATGCCGATTTTAGGGTCGTTCCAGGCAAGGCCGCCCTCATCATTGGGGCGATAAAAGTCGGTGACCTTGTAGCAGAATTCAGCCGTTTCGGAAAGCACCAAAAATCCGTGGGCAAAGCCCTCGGAAATGTAAAACTGCTTTTTGTTTTCCTCGGTAAGTTCAACTCCGAACCATTGGCCGTAGGTTTTGCTGTCTTTTCTAAGGTCAACGGCAACATCAAAAACCCTGCCCTTAATAACACGGACAAGTTTTCCCTGGGGGAACTCCTTTTGGAAATGCAGGCCGCGAAGCACACCTTTAACCGACATACTCTGGTTATCCTGAACAAAAACCATATTAAGTCCCGCTTCTTGCATATCTTTTTGGTTATAGGTCTCCATAAAATAGCCGCGGCTATCACCGTGAACGGCAGGTTCAATAATATAAAGGCCTTCAATATGGCATTTGGTAACCTTAATTTGTCCCATTAGTTTTCTATCTCCTTGCTTTTGTTTGATACAAAATAATCTGGTATGCTTTGGGTCCACTTAACAATCCCTTTCAAAACAGGCATTACAAGGGTATACGAAAAAGCAAGCAATCCCAAAGCGTATACTATTCCGGAAAATGTAGAACCCACCTTAACGGAAATTCCGATTAGGGTTAGCATATACCACACAAATGTATGAGTTATATATTCTCCCGCGCACAAATAAAGGGTATTTTGTCCGATTTTTTGAAAAAGTTCAACGTTTTCCATTAACTTTGCCGCAAGTAGCACTAAATAAATTATAATAAGTGTTCCGAGTACGGAAATGATTTTCCCTAAATATGGAATCGAATATAAAGTGCTAAAAACATCTACACCGAAAAATCTAAGTCCTGAATAAACAAATGCAACCACTCCGCTTGCAACCAAAAGCAATTTTCCTTTTAAGGTTGAAGCACTCATAAATTTATCAAGTGCTTCAAAGAAAACATAACCTATTGCATAATACAACACGTAGTACATTGCCGTATCTAAATTGTACGGAAGTTTAGGGTCGTGAACATTAAACAGTAACAAAGCGACAATATGAACCGCGCCCGCAGCAATCAATATTAAAGACTGGTATTTTAACTTTTTTATAAAGAAGAAAATCAACTGAACCACAAATAGACAGGTTAAAAACCACAGCGAGCCAGCACTTGGCAAAAAATTATTTCTTACACAACCCAGTGCCGTTAGTTTGAGACCTTTAATAAGTTCCAAAGCCGAGTATCCCATTTTGAAAACATGAACCACCGTTGCAATAAGTGCAAAAACCAGCCAGGGCAGAAATAGACCCTTAAGTTTTTTTACTAAAAATTCTCCAAAAGCGAGTTGTTTTTTAGACACCGCTTCAGCACAGCCTGATACAAGAAAAAACAAAGCCACATGGAAAGTCCACACAAATGGCATACAGCGCTCGCCGTCCGTGGTTGAAATGTGTCCTACATAAATGGCAAAAATCCCAATAGCCTTTGCCACATCAATCCAATTTATTCGCCGCATAAAATTCCCTCTTGAAAAGTTTTTATTATTCTATCTCCTTTAAATACCGCTTAAGCGCATCCTGCCAGGTGGGCAGAGGTTTAAAGCCGTTCTCTGTAAGCTTTGATTTATCAAGGCGGCTGTTAAAGGGACGAGCCGCTTTGGAAATTCCATATTCCGCAGTAGTCACAGGCACAACCTTTGTGCCATACCCTGCCTGACGGAATATTTCGCAGGTGAAATCATACCAAGAGATAAATCCACCCTCGTTTGTGGCGTGATAGTAACCGTACTTTTCACTTTGGCACATATCAATAAGAAGCCTTGATAAATCAAGGGTGTAGGTGGGTGTGCCAATTTGGTCGCAAACAACCCGCACGGTATCAAATTTCTTGCCCACCGTGAGCATTGTTTTAATGAAGTTTTTGCCGTTTAAGCCGAAAACCCAGGCAATGCGAACGATAAAAAATTTATTGAGAAGACTGCTGACTATCTGCTCGCCCTGAAGTTTGGTTTCACCGTAAACGCTTAAAGGCTCATAGTCCTTGCAGTCGGCTTGCCAAGGGATTTCGCCCTTGCCGTTAAACACATAATCGGTGCTGATATACACCATTTTGCAGTCAAGCTCTTTGCACGCCTTTGCAATATTCTCGGTGCCTTTTACATTGATGGCGAAAACCTTTTCCCTGTTTTCCTCATCCTCTGCGGCATCAACGGCAGTCCAGGCGGCGCAATGCACAACAACATCGGGCGAAATTTGACTGATGGTGTTTTTTACGGCATCGCCGTCAGTAATATCAAGACTTACATAAGGCATTTGGGAGGCGGCAGTTTCAGCAACACCCGAATAGGTGGTGTGAATGTCGCTGCCAACAGCCTCGTACCCTCTTTTTTGGGCTTCAAGCATAACGTCATGGCCAAGCTGGCCGCAAACGCCTGTAACAAAAATTTTCATACTATCTGTTACCGTACATTTTTTCGTAATAGTTCTGGTATTCACCCGAAATAATGGTTTCCCACCATTCCTTGTTATCTAAATACCACTGAATTGTTTTCTGAATGCCATCGGCAAACTTGGTTTCAGGCAACCAACCGAGTTCGCTGTGAATTTTGGTGGGGTCAATAGCGTAACGCATATCGTGGCCCTTTCGGTCGGTAACATAGGTAATAAGGCTTTCGGGCTTATCAAGAGCCTTACAAATAATCTTAACAATGTCAATATTCTTCATTTCGTTATGTCCGCCGATGTTGTAAACCTCGCCTACTCTACCCTTATGTATAATAAGGTCGATGGCCTTGCAGTGGTCCTCAACATAGAGCCAGTCGCGAACGTTAAGACCCTCGCCGTAAACAGGCAGAGGCTTATCGTTTAAAGCATTGGCTATCATAAGAGGAATTAACTTTTCGGGGAAATGATAAGGACCGTAGTTATTTGAACAACGGGAAATGGTCACAGGAAGGCCGAAGGTTCTGTTGTAAGCGAGAACCAAAAGGTCGGCGCCTGCCTTTGAACTTGAATAAGGAGATGAGGTGTGAATGGGGGTTTCCTCTGTAAAGAAAAGGTCGGGGCGGTCAAGGGGTAAATCACCGTAAACCTCATCGGTGGAAACCTGATGGTAACGAACAATGCCGTACTTACGGCAGGCATCCATAAGCACCTGTGTGCCTAAAATGTTGGTTTGAAGGAAAACTTCGGGATTTTCAATGGAACGGTCAACGTGGCTTTCTGCCGCAAAGTTAACCACCATATCGGGTTTTTCTTCCTCAAAAAGGGCGTAAACTGCCTTTCTATCGCAGATATCGGCCTTAACAAAACGGAAGTTAGGGTTGTCCATAACGGGTGCCAACGTTGAAAGGTTACCCGCATAGGTTAATTTATCAAGACAGATAATGCGATAATCGGGGTATTTATTCAGCATGTGAAAAACGAAGTTGCTTCCGATAAATCCGGCGCCGCCGGTAACGATAATAGTCATTTCTGTTTTCTCCTTTAGTCAATGTATTTTCCGTCAAGTACGTCCTTTAAATACTGTCCGTACTGATTTTTTTTGAGGACCTCATAAACCTCTAAAACTTCCTCTTTGGAAATCCAGCCGTTTAAATAGGCAATTTCCTCAAGGCATGCAATCTTCCTGTGCTGATGGTCCTCAATGGTTTTAACAAAGTTTGTTGCCTCCACAAGGCTTTCGTGTGTGCCTGTGTCAAGCCAGGTAAAGCCCTGACCCAGCAGTTCAACGTTAAGAGAGCCATCTTCAAGATAAATACGGTTTAAATCGGTGATTTCAAGCTCGCCTCTTGCCGAGGGCTTTAAATTTTTAGCATATTCCACAACGCGGTTGTCGTAGAAATAAAGGCCTGTAACGCAGTAGTTACTTTTAGGGCTCTTGGGCTTTTCCTCAATGGAGATTGCCTTACCCTCTTTATCAAATTCAACAATTCCAAAACGCTCGGGGTCATCAACATAGTAACCGAAAACCGTGGCGCCCTTGCCGCTTTCGGCATTTTCCACCGCGGCCTTAAGGCGTTTTTTCAGCCCGTGGCCCGAGAAAATATTGTCACCCAGCACCATACAAACGGTGTCATCGCCAATGAAATCGGCGCCGATGATAAATGCCTGAGCAAGACCATCGGGAGAAGGTTGAACGGCATAGGAAAGGTTAACGCCAAACTGCTTGCCATCACCTAACAAATCCTTGAATCTCGGTGTGTCCTGTGGAGTCGAGATAATAAGAATGTCGCGGATTCCCGCATTCATAAGCACCGACAAGGGATAATAAATCATCGGCTTGTCATAAATCGGAAGTAGCTGCTTCGATGTTACCTTTGTTAAGGGATAAAGTCTTGTGCCGGAACCACCGGCTAAAATGATACCTTTCATAATTTAGACCTCCTGTTTACTTATCGTTTTTATTCAACAGATTTGGAATAGCGGCACATAACGCATAACTTGCTATACCCAAAACTGCGTTCATCCAAGGGTTATACCAGGTAACTGCCCAAAATCCGACCATACCGCACAGGACACCGCAAACATCGGTTTTATTCTCCATTTCTTTGCGATATTTAAGGCATTTTAACGCAATGTATCCAAACGGCAGAATGTAAAGCAACAATCCTATAATACCCGTTCTTGCCAGCATATCCAAATAAAAATACTCATCAAGCCCGTTGGGACGGCAGGGCGCCGAGGCGCCGAGACCGTTGCCTATGACGGGATTTTTTACAATAAGTTCTTTTAGTTCCCTTTTAGTTTGCACACGAAGATTATCGCTTTCCTCGGTAATCTCGATATAATTAGCCTGCTCATCAAGGTCATCGGTGTCCGAATCGCCCGGCTGAGTATCACTTCCAAGTGAATTTAAAAATTTTATAACTGCATTTCTAGCATTCACAACGGGAGAATTTACGGGCGTAGTGTTAAAGGTTCTGGAAACGGCAAAGTTGATATAGTTTCCACCGAAAGCAAACTCCTGCACCATAACACAGCCCGTTGTCATAAGCAATGTTACAAGCAGTATCGCAACACACCTTTTAAAGTGCCTGCGCATAAACACAAGGCAACTAACAACAACACCTGCCAGAACAACCAAAACCTGACCGTAAATAGAGCGGGTGAAGGAAAAGAGCAATGCGTTAAGGCAAACCACTATAACCGCCACATACAACGGCTTTAATTTCTTTTCCTTTACCTGACGGTATACCGCCACGCTCACAGCTGTTGCCATATATGGACTGCTCTTCATAAACACACGGTAGATTATTCCCGAAATATTGCTTACACTACCCATTAAGGTATCCATAAGCGGGTCGTAGAACAGTTTAATGCCATCAGGCACAACAATGCATATTGTATTTATTATCAACACAAGACAACCCTGTAAAAAAGCGCCCGCCAACAAAACATCGGTTATTCTCTTAAATCTCTGAGCAGTGTTCACAGTGGCAATGAACACCGGAACAAGGAAAAGCCACATAAACCCTTTTATGTCGCTCATCAGGACATCCATACGATTTCCCGCGAGATATCCACGCACCGCACAAAAAGCCAGGTATACCGCAAAGATAATCACAAAAAGATTTATGGGATTTAAAATATGTGTTTTAAATCGTTTGAATATACCCGGCAATGCCGCAAAAAGAGCAACAAAGCCAAATATCATTCTGGGCGTTAACGGGCCTATGCTTAAATAATGACCGCCGCCCGTGAGACTGCAATCAAAAAAGAATACGCATAAAGCCACAAACGATATCATATCGCATTTTAAAAAAAACGTAGCGTTAAGGAATTTTTCAATTGCACCATCAAGCCGCTGTCTACAATTCGCCATTGGAAATTTCACCACCCTAAAAATTGTGCGACAATGCGGACAAAGCCTTTTTTATAAAGCTTGTATTTTCGGTAAATTCTGTTTCTTCCAAAAATTCCGCAATGCTGAGTTTTTGCAAAGGCTTGAAGCATTTCACACTGCTGTACACTAAGTAATTCACCGAAACAGCGCTGAAATTCCTCCGCCTGCTCGGCGGCCGCCCGCATCGCCTCTCGCATACTTTTAGAACGAAGTCTTGAAAGCAGGTATGACAGGGAGTGAACATTTTTTGCTCCTACAGAATTATTGCCGTGCTGGCGATAATCAATGGTGGGCACGTTTAAAAATGCAATTTTACCAACGGCAGAAGCAAGAATGGCAAGCCACCAATCGTGCATAAGCATTTTTTCTTCGCTGCCATCTTTCAAGGTTGCAATGCTGGCCAGGGCGCGGTTTATCATAACAGTACAGCCTGTGACAACATTCTGGACAAGAAGCTGGTTTAAAGCCACTCTGTTTCCGTCAATAGCGGAATTTTCACAAAATGATGGCGCGGTTTCCTTAAGCTCGCCGTCAACAACCCTTAAATCGGTGTGCACCAATGTGGGCAGTTTTTCTTCGCCCTCGGTCTCACGCATTTTATCAAGGGTAAGGCGCACCTTGTCGCTGTGCCAGACATCATCCTGGTCGCAAAACATAATATATGGTGCATTGTGAAAATTTTTAAGCAGGTGCATAAAATGCTTCTGCGCGCAACCGAAACGGACACCCGATTTATAATAAGTCACCTTTTCGGGAAACTTTTCGGCATAGCTCTCAAGAATTTTGGGAGTAGAATCCTTTGAACAATCATCAGACAGAATTATTTTGATATCCTCAAAATCCTGAGAAAGCACCGAATCTATCATTTCTCTAACGAATTTTTCTCCGTTGTAAGTTGCGAGTAAAACTAAAACCGTAGGACTTTCCATTTGCCACCTCACTGCAGTTTTTCAAGAATCTGTGCATATTGCCCTTTGATAACCTCATAATCGAAGGTTGTATTAAAAAGGTTTATTACATTTTTATGCATTTTAAGGCAGCTTTCGTTTCCTGCCAAAACCTTTTCGCAAAAATCCTTATCATCAAGGCAAACACCTATTTCATTTTCCGTCACAATACGGTGGGTATCAGCGGGAATGTTGTTTATAATCGGCAGGCCGTGGCTGAAATAGTCCACCGATTTCATTGTAAGCCCTATGCAAACCGATTCTTTCATAATGTTAAGACCGAAATGGCAACGGCTGATTATCT
>JAZSBX010000016.1:0-19443 GCA_045602605.1 Acutalibacteraceae bacterium | reverse complement strand
TCCCCTGTTATCTGTTTTAAAGAGGCTTTTGGAATAATACATTTAGTAAAACCAAGGCGCGCGGCTTCGCCCACTCTTGTGGCAATTCTTGAAACCGACCTGATTTCTCCCGAAAGACCGATTTCTCCAATAGCAATAGTTTTGGAATCAATCGCCACATCGCGAAGGCCCGAAACGAGAGAAAGCGCCACAGCTAAATCGGCCGCAGGCTCATCAAGTTTTAAACCGCCCACAACATTGAGGTAGGTATCAAAATTTGAAAAATAAAGCCCGATGCGTTTTTCCAGGACGGCCAAAATAAGATTTAAGCGGTTATAATCAAAGCCTGTGGACATTCTTCTGGGGTTTCCAAAGCCTGTGGTTGTCACAAGGCCCTGCACCTCGGCAAGAATAGGGCGAGTGCCTTCAATAACGCAAGTAATGCAAGAACCCGAAACGCCGTCAATTTTACCCGAAAGGAGTATTGCCGAGGGATTTGGCACCTCTACAAGGCCCTTATCACTCATTTCAAAAACACCAATCTCATTTGTAGAGCCAAAACGATTTTTAACGGCCCGCAAAATTCGGTAAGACTGATTTCTTTCACCCTCAAAATAAAGCACCGCATCAACAATATGTTCAGTGATTTTAGGACCTGCAATCTCTCCGCCTTTATTAACGTGACCTACGATTACAATGGGAATGTTGTTCTTTTTGCCGACTTTAAGAAGCATATTTGTTGATTCTCTGACCTGCACAACGCTGCCGGCCGTGGAAGAAACGCCTGAAATTTGCATTGTCTGAATCGAATCAATCATAACAATATCGGGTTTTTCACTGTTTATGTAATCACAAATTGCCTCCACATCGGTTTCTGTCATTATGAGCAGGTTTTCATTATCGACATTAAGGCGCCCGGCACGGATTTTAATCTGCCCGGCAGATTCCTCACCCGAAACATAAAGAATTTTAAGGCTCTTTTCCACCTTATCGGCAATTTGTAAAAGAATGGTGGATTTTCCAATTCCCGGGTCGCCGCTTAAGAGCACAACCGAACCCTTAACAATTCCGCCGCCAAGCACGCGGTCAAGCTCGGGAATATTGGTTAAATACCGTGGGTCAGCAGAAACGGAAATATCTCTCACCGACTGTGGATGTACCTTAATGACAGAGGAGTTTTGTTTTACGGGCGCAGATTCCTGCACAACCTCCTCCATGGTATTCCACTCACCGCAAGAGGCGCATTTCCCCATCCATTTAACACTTTCATATCCGCAAGAATTACACACGTATGAAATTTTAAACTTTCCTGCCATTTTACCCATCCTTTAACAAAGAAAATCATTTACCCCACAAAAAATCGAAAAAGCCAATTTAGCTTGATATTCTTCACTTTTTAAGAGTTCAAGTTCGTTTTTATTGCTTAAAAAACCACACTCAACAATAACCGCAGGCACCACCGCTTTATTAAGCAAAAAAGTGTCACTAGTGGCCTTTTTAATAACTCGGTGATTATCCTTTTGAAGGCGCTCCTTAATTGAAGTCTGAATAAGGTTTCCAATAACCTTCGAATCCTCAAAATTATCAGAATAAAACACCTGCGCGCCACTTACCTTGGAGGTGGTGAATTTATTAAGATGAACGCTTACAAAAATGGCATCCGGATTTTGCTCCATAATTTTAAGCCGATTGTTTAAATCGCTGCGCTTACGGTTGCGAATATTCTCGCTGCTATCATCCTCGGTGCCGGTATCCTCGGTTCTGGTGTAAACCACCTTTACACCATTTAATGATAACATATCACCCACCGCTAATGCAATATTCAAATTTATGTTTTTTTCAAATGTCCCATCTTCGGCCACCGCCCCACCGTCAAACCCGCCGTGGCCGGCATCAATAATAACGGTTTTTGGCAAATCCACCGTGGCAGAGGTAAATTCTGAAATATCCGAATAATTATATGATGCGCAAAAAGTGCACACCGCAAGAAAGATGCCCAAACTTGTAATTAAAAGTTTTTTCTTTTTCAAAATTACACCTATTTTATCTTTCTTTTATTTGCGGAGTTAACCCCAAAAATTGCGCCGATGACTGAAGAAAGCAAAATGATTAAAAGATTAAAAAAGGATGAAAGGGTTATCTTGCCTCCGTTAATAATTGCCGCCGTAATACTTACGATAGCGTAAAGCAAAATACCATTTATTCCGCCGACAAGCATTGCCTTAGAACCGAAGGTCTTTCCCGAAAGGAAGGAACCAACAAGAGAACCCAAAGAAAGGGAGAGTGCCGACAAAAAAGGAATTATCTTTTTATCAATATTAAAAAGCAGGGTTATAGCCGAAAACAAAGCCAACGCAAGAAAAATAAAAAAGACGCTCAAGATAAAAAAGAACAAATACTTCTTTATAGAATTATTATTTGCCCCGTTTAAATTTTCTTTAACCATAACAATATCACTCCCCTACATTTATATTTATACTTTTAAAATATATTCATCGCATTTATCCGCACTTAACAAAAGATTGTTATTTATAAGTTAAAAAGGTAGATGCATTTCGCATCTACCTTTTTATTTTACTTTGAATAAACTGTGGCACTTCATTAAAAGGGATATTAAAAACATATGCGATTTCTTCGTGCAGGAGTTTTTCAGCGGTTTTAAACAATTTCTCATCTGCAATATGGAAATGCTTCCCTGTCCCCTTTAACTCCTGTTGCTTTAAGTAAAGCATTTTAATGACTGCAATAATATCCTCGCGGCTTCCCGATTTAATTGCATTTTGACAAAATTGTTTTCGGGCGTTGTCATCATTTATCCATTCAAGGTCATTGGCCATAGCAACGCGAAAAATTTCTTCAAATTCTTCTCTAGCTAATGTTGCCCGTAAATTCCCAAGTTCTTTTGCCTTTTCCACGGGAATGTAAAAGGTGGATTTACTGTCAAAAACAGGATTTAAAACATAATACTTTAATTCCCTTTCCGTAAGCTTCAGGTCGCTGATTTCCCTTATAACAAAAACACCGTGCGTTCCGTAAACAACGCAATTGCCAACACTAAACATAACAAAATCCTTTGCTGTAAATTTATATTTTTTACATATAAATTATACCACAAAGGATTTTTTCGTGTAAGTAAAATTTTTAAAAATTTATTTGTTTTCGGTGATATGATAGGTAGGCACAACCTCTTCAAACACCTTTTTTATGTTTGCATTATCGGTATCAAGCGCGGCTTTTAAAAGACTTAATTTACTTTGGAGTTCCTCTAAAGTAATATTTATTGAATGACCTATAAAAATCTTGCTATGAGCAGTTTTTTCAAGTCCCTCTTCATTCATAAGGAGTTCTTCATAAAGCTTTTCGCCTGGACGAAGACCGCTTATTGCAATTTCTATATCAACATTTGGAACATAACCCGAAAGGCTAATCATCTTTTTTGCAAGGTCGTAAATTCTAACGGGTTTTCCCATATCAAGAACAAAAATTTCGCCGCCTTTAGCATAAGAAGCCGCCTGCAAAACAAGTTGAGCCGCCTCGGGAATCGTCATAAAGTAACGAATAATATCGGGATGGGTAACCGTGACAGGTCCACCCGCCGCAATTTGCTTGGCAAATCTGGGAATAACCGAGCCGTTTGAACCCAAAACATTGCCAAAACGAACTGCAACAAATTCGGTTTTACCGAGAGACTGCAACGCCTGCACAACCATTTCACAAACGCGTTTGCTTGCGCCCATTACGTTTGTGGGATTAACGGCCTTATCAGTTGAAATCATAACAAAACGTTTTACGCCGTTTTGCGCCGAACAAAGCGCCGCATTGTAGGTTCCGAAAATATTGTTTTTAATGGCCTCGGAGGGACTGTGCTCCATTAGGGGCACGTGTTTGTGAGCAGCCGCGTGAAAAACGACATCGGGCTTATATTCTTTGAATAAATCAGCAAGGCGTTTCTTATCACGAACGGAAGCGATAATCACCTCAATGTTAGCATCGGGATACTTATCCTTAAGTTCGTTTTCAAGCTCATAGGCGGTGTTTTCATAAATATCAAGAATGACGAGCTTTTTAGGATTAAATCTAACAATTTGCCGACAAAGTTCAGAACCGATTGAGCCGCTGCCGCCTGTTACAAAAATTGTTTTATCATTTATAACGGTACCGATAAGCTCATTGTCGAGGCTAATGGGGCTGCGTTCAAGCAGGTCTTCAATTTTGATTTCACGTAAATCATTAAGACCTGCGCTGCCTCTTTTAAGGCTTGTTTCAAAACCGGGGAGAATTTTAACCTTACAACCAGTTTCAACACAAATATTAAGGATATCCGTTTTCTCTTGAACAGAGATATTATTGATTGCAAAAATGATTTCCTCAACATTTTTTTCTTTGCAAATGTCAATAATATCATTTCTGGTGCCCAGCACGCTGACACCGTAAATATGTAGCTTTTGTTTGCTCACATCATCATCAATAAGGCCAACGACACTGTAGTCAAGGGCTTTATCTTCATTAATTCCTCGAAGCAGGGTGACGGCAAGACCGCCTGCGCCGATAACAATAGTAGTCTTTCCGTTTTTCTTGTTATAAGCCCAGGAAAGCTTTTTGAAAAATCTTATTGCAAAACGTGTTGCGCAAATTAAAACCAAAGCAATTGCATTGGCTGCCGCGTTAAGTTTCAAAAACAAATCGGAGGGCATTGGAATTATCATGAAAAAAATCATGCTGAACACCGAGGAAGCAACTGAGCCCGAGAACAAACGTATGTAATCGCCGGGTGCCGCATGAATCCAGTCGGTGTTATAAATGCCCAAAAGAGAAAAGCTTATAAAATAAACGATTGCCGTAACGCCTGCAATCAATAAGCTCTTTTGAAAAATTCCCCAAAACAACTGGTGTTGAAGGATAAATCGGATTGCAAGTGCGTAGGCGGCGAACAAAAACAGAATATCTAAAATAAATAAATATCTGTTTCGCATTTTGAAGGTTTTGTTCTTCATAAATTTCCCCAACTTTAACTTTTTATCTAAACATTAAGTAAATCCGCTGCGTTTTTTTCGAAAAGTCTTTTTGCCGTTACCGTTCCCAGCATTTTTTCGGCGCGAGAAAACGCTGCCTTCATATTGCAAGGGCGGTCTTCTAAATTATGCATATCAGAGGAAACGATAAATTTTTCATCGTACTTAAAAATCTTTTTAAGATGACGTCTTGCAAAAAATGACAAGAATTTTTCAGCATTTATCTGATAAGCAACATCTAAATCGGAAAAATCATTTAAAAAGGCTTCATAGCACCCATACCGGTCTACATGGGCAATGAGTGGTCTTATTCCCTTTAATGTTAATGAATAAAGCCAGTCGTAACTTTTTTTGCTTGCATTTTGCATAGGGAACTCAACCAGCAACAAATTTGTCCCCTCAATGCAAAGCTTTTCAATGCCGTCATACTGACTTAAATCGTTATCAAAATAAACCTCTGCGCCCAGTCGAAGTTCAGGTACCAACGAATTTGTTTGAGAAATATTTTCCTTTAATACCCCAAAGTTTTCTTTACGTTTGTTTAAAAACTTTTTAAGGCTGTCGGGCTTATGTAAAACACAATGCGGTGTTAAAGCGCACAGCTCAACCCCTTGAGAAAAACTTTCGCAAAGCATTTTTGTGGCCATCTCAACATTTTTGGCGCCATCATCAATTTTCGGTAGGGCGTGTGAATGTAAATCAATCATTTGCCGTTTTCCTTGTCATTGTCATCAGCATAATAATATCTATATTTATAACCACCATAACCATATTTTTTGCGGCCGTAATAATTATAATGCATTTTTTTCTCAGAACAACCTGTCATAACAACACCGAGAACCTTAACATTGGTGCGTTTAATGTTCTCCATTGTAACATCAAGAGCGTCATAAGTAACATAGTTTTCTTTTGAAACAACGATAACGCCGTCTGCCTGGTGGAGAATGATTGCGGCATCGGTAACAACCACGATGGGAGGTGTGTCAATGAAAATGTAATCATATTCTTTCTTGAGTTCATTGATAATCTTAACAAACTCATCGCTGTCAAGCAGTTCTGCAGGGTTCGGAGGAATCTCACCTGCGGTAATGCAGTCAAGATTAGGTCTGATATTTTTCTTAATGGCATCTTCAAGCCCTAAATATCCGCAAATAACGTTTGAAAGACCGTTTTTACGCTCAAGGCCCAAATATCTGTGAACGCGGGATTTTCGAAGGTCACAGTCAATAAGAAGAACCCTCTCACCTGTTTGAGCAAAAACAATTGCAAGGTTAATTGCGGTGGTAGTCTTTCCTTCATCGGGAATTGAGCTGGTTATGGGAATAACCTTACCGCCATCAGACACAGGCAAGGAAAACATAACGTTTGTACGGATAGATTTGTAGGTTTCAACGGTATAAAAGCTATCGTTTTCGGTGAGAACCCTTAATTTTTTCTCTTTATTTGAATTTTTAATCTTTTTCACAGCCAAATGCTCCTATAATTTATTTTTGATAAATTCAATTATGATAACTCGCCTAAAATTGAAACGTTGTAGCGCTTTGCAACATCGTCACTCTTGTGAACCTTGTTATCAAAGAAATGGAATAAAAGAACAATAATGGCACCTAAAAAAGCACCGGCAAAGATACCGATAGCCGTATATTTAACAACGCCTTTATCAACCGGACTCTTTTCAAAAACAGCCTCATCCACAATGGTTACCTGGCCGCTGCTGAAAACCGAAATCAGTTTTTCGGGCGCTTTTTTCAAAATTGCCTGCGCAACCTTATAGGAAACCCTGGGGTCATTTGAAACAACCGAAATAGACAAAAGCTCGGTTTCGTTTATGGAGGAAATCGTTACCATCGATTTAATCTCGGCCCAGCTGCATTCACCGCCGATAGCGGTTGATACCTCATTAAGGAATGAACGAGTAAAAAGAATTTCCTTATACGTTGCACTGAGTTCTCGAGATGATGCAATATCGCTTGAACTTAACTTATTGGTGTCCACATCAGAGGAAATGTTACTAACATAGAGCGTTCCGCTTGATGCATACTTATCCACGGTGAAATAATTAACTTTAACAAAAGCTAAAGCACCGATAACGATAGCGAGCAAAATTAAAACAATCTTGCGTTGCCAAACAGCACTCAAAATTTCTAATAGGTTAATTTCTTTTTCTTGCATTTTAGCGCCTCCATAACTTGTAAACAAAAATTAACTATTATATAATAACATATTGAAAAATCGTTGTCAACCACAATAAGTGGACAAACATCGCTTTTACAAAAAGTTCTTCTTGTTTTTTTGACATTTTTTACAAAACACAAAAAGCGAGGAATTCAGAGAAAAAACGAGAAAAAACGAGCATTTAAAAGAAAAAATATTTTATTTTTGATAATTCAATGAAATTTGTTGAAAAAATGCAAAAAAACCTTGACATTATAGCGGTTTGGCACTATCATTGTACAATGTAAAACCATTTGTTTTAGGGGGTTTTTTCGTGGAGAAATCAAACATTATAGAACTTAAAAATATTTCCGTTTCTTTTGACGGCGAAAAAATACTTGACAGTGTAAGTCTTTCTATTCGCGACAAGGAATTTATCACCCTTTTGGGCCCTTCGGGTTGCGGTAAAACCACAACCCTCAGAATCATTGGCGGTTTTCTTTTTCCCGATGAAGGTGACGTTATTTTCGGCGAAAAAAGAATTAATGAACTACCCCCTTATAAACGCCACGTTAACACAATTTTTCAGCGTTACGCCCTTTTCCCCCACCTTAACGTTTATGAAAACATTGCCTTTGGATTAAGGGTTAAAGGACTAAAGGAAGCCGAAATTAAAAACCGTGTTACCGAAATGCTTGAACTCGTAAACCTTACAGGCCTTGAAAAAAGGAAAATAGATACACTTTCGGGCGGTCAGCAACAGCGTGTTGCCATTGCCCGCGCTATTGCCAACAAACCCAAGGTTTTGCTTCTTGATGAGCCTTTGGCGGCCCTTGATTTAAAGCTTCGTAAGGATATGCAAAACGAACTTAAGAAAATTCAAAAAGAACTTGAAATCACCTTTATTTTCGTTACCCATGACCAAGAGGAAGCCCTTGCAATGTCTGATAGAGTTGTCGTTATGGATAACGGAAAAATTCAGCAAATCGGCACACCTCAGGATATTTATAATGAGCCAGAGAATGCCTTTGTAGCGGATTTTATCGGTGAATCCAACATCCTTGACGGATTTATGAAAAAGGACTTTTTAGCCGAATTTTCGGGCAAGCAATTCCCCTGCCTTGATTCAGGTTTTGCAGAAAACGAGGCGGTTGATGTTGTTGTTCGCCCTGAAGATGTTGACATTGTTCCCCCGAGCGAAGGTATGCTTGAGGGTGTTGTTACTTCGGTTATTTTCCTCGGCGTTCACTATGAAATCATTGTAGACATCGGCGGTTTTAAATGGATGATTCAAACCACTGATGAGCACAAGGAAAATGAACGTGTTGGTCTTTACATTGAGCCCGATGCAATTCACATTATGAAAAAATCCGAATATTCGGGTAAATACGGCGACTACAGTTCTTACAGTGAAGAAATAGATATGCTGAGTGTTGCAGGCGAGGAGGACGAGGAGTGAAAAAACGCAGTTTCTCAAACCGCCTTATAGCGGCGCCGTATCTTGTTTGGGCGGCAATTTTCTTTGTTGTGCCCCTTGTTATAATGGTGTATTTTGCCCTGACCGACCAAAACGGCGTTTTTACCCTTTCAAATCTCGCTGAAATCGGTCGTTATAAAAAGGCATTCTTCATTTCCATCGGCTATGCCGCCATTGCAACGGTCATCACCCTTTTGCTTGCCTACCCTATGGCATATTTTATGACTAAAATGAAGGTAAGCTCCCAAAGAATGATTATGATGATTGTTATGCTTCCAATGTGGATGAACTTCCTCATTCGAACCTATTCCTGGATTACAATTTTGGCAAACACCGGTATTATAAACACCTTTTTAGGATATTTCGGCATTGAACCCTTAAGGCTTATAAACACACCGGGCGCTGTTATTTTAGGTATGGTCTATGACTTTATACCTTATATGATTTTGCCCATTTATTCGGTTATGTCAAAAATTGAGCCTGCACTTTTAGAGGCGGCAAATGACCTTGGCGCCAACGCAGGAACACGCCTTCGCAGGGTTATTTTCCCTCTTTCCCTGCCCGGTGTTGTATCAGGCATTACGATGGTTTTTGTGCCCTGTGTAAGCACCTTCTACATTTCACAAAAGCTCGGCGGCAACAAGAATCTTATGATTGGTGATGCCATTGAATTTCTTTTCAATAACGGTCCCGATTACTATAACGTTGCCTCTGCGCTTTCACTTGTTTTAATGATTCTCATTCTTATCAGTCTTGCAATTATGAATCATTTTTCTGATGATGACGGAGGTGTTGTAATATGAAGGCACTTTCCCGTCTTTACGTTGCGCTTATCCTCTTATTCCTTTATGCCCCCGTTGCAGTTATGGTTTTCTTCTCCTTTAACGAAGGCGGCAGCGTTTGGGTTTTCACAGGCTTTTCCACACAGTGGTATGAGGGGCTTCTTGAAAACACAGAAATGCTGACAGCCCTTCAGCACACAATTATTATTGCTGTGCTGTCTGCGCTGATTTCCACCGTGCTTGGCACCGCCGCAGCAGTGGGAATTCTGGCATTCCGCAAGAAATTCAGCGTTAAGTTTTCAATGACACTCACAAACATTCCTATGATGAACGCCGATATCGTTACAGGCGTTTCCTTAATGCTTTTGTTCATTTTCTTCGGTCGCCTTTTGGGGCTTACCGAATCCCTTGGTTTTGTTACCGTGCTTATTGCGCACATAACCTTTAACCTACCCTATGTTATCCTTTCGGTTATGCCGAAATTAAAGCAACTTGATGTTTCCTTATCGGAAGCCGCGCTGGACCTTGGTTGCAACAATTTCCAGTCGTTTTTCAAGGTTGTTTTGCCCAACATTTCTTCGGGCATTTTCACCGGTCTTATTATGGCGTTTACACTGTCCCTTGATGACTTCGTTATAAGTTATTTCACCTGCGGGCACTATCAAACGCTGCCCATTGTAATTTATAATATGACCAAAAAGACCGTAACCCCTGATGTTTACGCCCTTTCAACATTTATCTTTATCTCTATTTTTATTCTTTTAATCCTTTATAACACCGTGCAGTCAAACGGCGAAAAAAGGAGGGCAAAAAGATGAAAAGATTTTTAATTTTTGCCCTGTGCCTTTGCATAATGCTTTGTCTTTGCGGTTGCAGCGGCACAGCCATCATCACCCCACCCGATAACGATGAAACCGAAATTGAACTCGAAGGCACCTACACAAGGGAATTTGCAGGCACCACAATTTACGTTTATAATTGGGGTGAATATATCTCCGATGGCAGTGATGACAGCATTGACGTTAACAAGGAATTTGAAAAGCTTACGGGCATTAAGGTTAACTACGCCACCTTTGAAAGCAATGAAACAATGTACTCACAGCTTAAAAGCGGCGGCGTGACCTACGACATCGTTATTCCCTCGGATTATATGATTCAGCGCCTTATAAGCGAGGATATGCTCAAAAGTTTTGATGCAACTGCTCTTTCAAATTATCACTATATAAGAGATGATTATAAAAACCTTTATTTTGACCCCGAAAACACCTATTCGGTTCCCTACAATGTTGGAATGGTTGGTGTGATTTACAACACCGCTTTAATTGATGAGCCCGAAAAATCCTGGAAGGTGCTTTGGGACGAAAAATACAAAGATATGTCTTTAATGTTCAGTAACCCAAGGGATGCCTTTATGATTGCTCAAATGATTTTGGGGCAAGACCTTAACACCACCAACAAGGTCGATTGGGATGCCGCAGCCAAGCTTTTAAAAGAGCAAAAGAAAAACCTACAATCCTACGTTATGGATGAGGTTTACGGTAAGATGGAAACGGGTGAGGCCGCCATTGCGCCTTACTATGCAGGCGATTTTCTCACTATGTACGACACTAATGAGGATTTAGCCTTTTTCTACCCGAAGGAAGGCACCAATATTTTTGTTGATTCGGTTTGTATTCCCTCAAGTTCTCAAAACACCGAAGCCGCAAAGCTTTACATCAACTTTCTTTTAGAGCCCGAAATTGCTCTTGCAAATGCCGAATATATCGGATATGCTTCACCAAACACATCGGTTATTGATAATCCCGATTATTATTACTATCAAAACGAAATCCTCTACCCTGCTGAGGATGCCGTTAAAAACCGACAATACTACCACAACATAGATAGCGAAATACGAAAGTATTACGAAAATCTATGGATTGATGTAAAACTCTATTAAACAAAAAAAGAAGCACACCGCGGTGTGCTTCTTTTTTACGTTTTATTTATTTTTCACAAGGTGAACTGCGAAACCGCCGATTTCCTCTTTAAGATAAATGAACTTAAGATTACCCTTATCATCATACTGCGCAGTCTCTTCATTAAAGGCAACGCCCATTCTCTTAAGATATGCGTAAGCGCGGGGAACGCTTGCGGTTCCTACCGCCAAATGGCCCTTTGTACCAACGCCCTGCGTTTTCATAACCTCAAGCGCGCTGCTACAGAAATAGGATTTGTTTCCCTCTTTAGCGGTAAAATCAAAGAGCTTTTCAAAGGTGCTTGCAGTATCCTTGGCGGCCTGACCATCGGCAGAATTGATACCAATGTGAACCACTTTGAAATCAAGCATAACCTTAACTGCTTCGGCGGTGAGACGCTCAATTTCATCGAAATTACCATTTGTAATTAAATCGCCGGGCACCATCCAGCTTCCGCCGCAGGCAATGATTTTAGAAAACTCAAGGTATTCCTTAACGTTCTTGGCATTTATACCGCCTGTGGGCATAAATTTAAGTGAACCGTAGGGCGCTGACATTGCCTTAATCATAGGCAGCCCCCCTGCAGCCTCGGCAGGGAAAAATTTAACGGTATCAAGGCCTAATTCCAAAGCCTGTTCAACATCGCTTGGATTTGCGGTGCCGGGAAGAATCAGATAACCCTTTTCCTTGCAATAAGAAACAATTTTAGGATTAAGACCGGGACTGACAAGGAATTTTGCGCCCGCGTTAATTGCGGCATCGGCCTGCTCTTTGGTTAAAACGGTACCTGCGCCCACAAGCATTTCGGGGCACTGCTCACTAATCATTTTAATAGCCTGTTCTGCGGCGGCAGTGCGGAAGGTGATTTCTGCACAAGGTAAGCCACCTTTAATCAGGGCTTTTGCAAGGGGAACTGCATCCTCTGCGTTATCAATTTTAACAACGGGAACAATGCCGATAAGACTAATTTCTTTTAAGATTTCGTTCAATTTAAGCACATCCTTTGAAAGTTTTTATTCTATTTTTTATTCTACATATAATGCCGAAAAAGTCAACATATTTAGGTTTGCATATTACAAAGATTTATGTTATTATTATCTTGGAGTGATATTGTGAATATATTTTTAATCGGTGATGTTTGCGGTAGTATCGGTTGCTCATTTTTGCGAAAGGTACTTCCCGCTTTTAAGAAAAATAATAATATTGATTTAGTCATTGCCAACGGTGAAAACTCTGCCGATGGCAACGGAATTACGCCGCAAAGCGCTAATCATCTTTTTGAAAGCGGTGTTGACGTTATAACGGGCGGAAACCATTCCCTTCGCCGCAAAGAGGCTTATTCGCTGCTTGATGAAAGCCCTTTCCTTTTGCGCCCACACAATTTAAGCTGTGATTTCGGAAAAGGTTATACCACCGTTGATATGGGCAAACTATCGGTTGCGGTTTTAAACATTTCGGGTAGGGTTTATTTTAACGATGACACCATTAAAAATCCTTTTGAAACCGCCGATGAACTTGTTGAAAAGGCCAAAGCCGATGGCACAAGAATTATTGTTGTTGATTTTCACGCCGAGGCCACCAGCGAAAAACGCGCTTTGGGAATATATCTTGATGGCAAGGTATCGGCCTTTTTCGGCACCCACACACACGTTCAAACTGCCGATGAGCAAATTTTGAAAAACGGCACCGCGTATATAACTGATATCGGTATGACAGGTCCCGAAGATTCTGTTTTAGGTGTTGAAAGTTCAATTATAATTAACCGATTTAAGGATAATAAAACCGATAAATTTGTTTTGTCCGATTCGGCCTGCTACCTTTGCGGTCTTGTGGTTAATATTGATAAAAAAAGCGGCAAAGCTCTTTGTGTAAAACGTGTTATTTTAAGATAAACGAGGAATTTTATGAAAAAAGTTATTACTGTTTTTCTAGTGTTAATACTACTGTTGGGGCTTTGCGCCTGCAATAAAAATAACGTGGGCGGTCAGTCTTCAGGCACTAATTTGCAACCCGACAAAGAAACCTTTTCTTTGAGTTTGCTTTACTGTGAAAGCGACACCATTAATCCCTACACCGCCGTTACAAATATTAACGTTCAGCTTTGTCAACTGATTTTTGACCCGCTGTTTAAGGTTGATAACAATTTCGAACCGGTAAGCTGTCTTGCCGAAAAATTTGAACTCACCGATAAAACCTGCAACGTTATTATTAAAAATGCCACCTTTTCCGATATGTCCAACGTTACGGCAGAGGATGTTGTTTATTCCTTTAATGTTGCAAAAAACTCAAACACCGCTTATAAATCGCAATTAGAAGATGTTGTTTCCTGTACTGCAAAGGATATTAAAACGGTTACCTTCAACCTAAGCAAGGCCGACCCTTATTTTATTAATCTTTTAGATTTTCCCATTATCAAAAAAGAATCCGATAAGCAGACCACATCCGATGGCGCTGTTTTGCCTCCTGTGGGCTCAGGTAGATTTGTGTTTAACGAAACACTTAAAATTCTAACCCCCAATATGCTTTATCACGGCGATGAAAATAAGGTTTCTGAAATTAAGCTTATTAACGCACCTGACAGTGAGTCGGTTTCCCACTATGTTGAGGTTGGTGCTACCGAAATTTATTACACAAGCCTTGGTGATGGCGAAATTCTTCAAATGAGCAGTAAAAAGGTTTCAGTACCCCTTAATAATCTTGTTTATGTGGGTGTTAACCAAAATTACATTCCCCTTGCAAACGTCTATCTGCGTTATGCTATTTCGGCTGCCATTGACCGAACTAGAATTTGCAACATTGCCTACCACACAAACGCTGTGCCCGCCACAGGTATTTTTCACCCCAATTTTGCCGATGCCTCAAAATATCAAACCATTGAAAAAACTGCTAACTTAAAAATTTCTATTGAGAATTTGGAAAAGATAGGTTATAATAGAGAGGATGTGGGCAAAAAGATTTCCCTCACCGTGCTGGTGAATGAGGAAAACGCCTTTAAAGTGAGGGCGGCCGAACTTGTTTGCGAACAACTCAAAACCGTTGGAATCAGCGCAAGTGTTATTAAAACGAGCTATTCCGATTATAAGGCGCGGCTAAACTCGGGTAATTTCCAGCTTTATGTTGGCGAAGTGCGAATTCTTAACAACATGGATGTAGCAGACCTTATTGTCCCAGGCGGTAGCGCGGCCTTCGGTGTGAAGGAAAACACCTTAACCGATGAGGGTACTCAAACCACCGAAACGGTTAATGATTATTCAAAAATTTCGGATATTGTAAAAGGGTTTTACAACGGTGAAAACACCCTTGCCGATATTGTTACGGCCTCGCAAACCCAAATGCCCATTATCCCGATTTGCTTCCGTAACGGACTTTTGTTCCATAGTGAGGATATTTCGGGTGATATAACCGCAGTAGTATGCGATGTTTTCTTCAGCATTGCTGAATTCACTAAAACTAATTAAGGAGGAAATCAAACAATGATTGCTTACGAGACCAGAATCGGAAAGGTACACATTTCTTATGAGTATCTTTCAAAACTTATCGGCCATGCCGTTACTTCATGTTACGGTGTTGCAGGTATGGTTGCAGGCACATCAAAACAAAAGCTTTTCAGCCTTATTTCTAAAAAAGAGCAGCTTGACAAAGGAATCGTTGTTAAAGGCAACGCCGATGCTATCACCGTTGACCTTCACATTATTGTTACCTACGGAATGAACATCAACGCCATTGCACAAAGCATTGTTCATAAGGTTAAATATGTTGTTTACGATGCCACAGGCATTGATGTTAAAAAAGTCACCGTTAAGGTTGACGGTATCAAAGAATAGTTTTCTTTAAGGAGTGTATTATTTTGTTTAACGGTAACACACTGCGTGATGCGATTATTTCAGGAGCTAACCATATTTCAAATAATCGCAAGCAGGTTGACGACTTAAACGTTTTCCCCGTTCCCGATGGTGACACGGGCACAAATATGTCTATGACAATCAACAATGCCGCAAGGGAACTTGCAAGCGTTCAAAACGCTACAGCCGGCGAGGTTGCCACCATTACTGCTTCTGCCCTTTTAAGAGGCGCTCGCGGCAATTCCGGTGTTATCACCTCCCTTTTGTTCAGAGGCTTTGCAAAGGGCTTTAAAGGTCAAGATGAAGTTACTGCCGAGAATTTAAGTCTTGCATTCAAGCTTGGCGTTGAGGCTGCCTACGGCGCTGTTATGAAGCCCACCGAAGGCACCATTTTAACCGTTGCCCGAGTGGCCGGTGAATATGCCGCAAAGGCTGTTCAAGATGGCGAGACCGATGCATTAAAGGTTTTTAAAAAAGCCCTTGAGGGCGCTAAAATTGCCCTTGATGAAACTCCCGAACTTCTTCCCGTGCTTAAAAAAGCAGGTGTTGTTGACGCCGGTGGTCGCGGCTTCGTTGTTATCCTTGAGGGAATGCTTAGTGTTCTTAAGGATGGGGTTATTATTTCCAACAACTCTGCCGCCGCAAACGACAGCGATGAAGACGGCGAATCAGCATTAAGCGCCGCAGGTGAATTCGATGGTGAAATCACCTTCACCTATTGCACCGAGTTTATTGTAAAGCGTGACAGTGAGGTTACAAAAGAACCTGCTGAACTTCGCGCCTTCCTTGAAACTATCGGCGACTGTGTTGTTGTGGTTGATGATGATGAAATTATCAAGGTTCACGTTCACACCGACCATCCCGGTAACGCTTTTGAAGAAGGTCTTACCTTTGGCCAGCTTACAAATATGAAGGTTGAAAATATGCGCGACCAACATGAACGCGCAAAGCATGACAATTCTTCAAAAACAAAGAAACCCGCACAAAACGCCGAAAGAACCGAGACCTTTACCCCTGTTACCCCCACAAAACCCTTCGGTTTTGTTTCGGTTTGCGCAGGTGACGGTTTAGCCCAGCTCTTTACCGAGCTTGGGGCCGATACAATTGTCAGCGGCGGTCAGACAATGAACCCCAGCACCGATGACATTTTAAAAGCCATTGAATCAACCCCTGCTGAAACGGTTTTCGTTTTGCCAAACAATAAAAACATTATTATGGCCGCAGAACAGGCCATTCCTATCAGCACCCGTAAGGTAATTGTTCTTCACACAAAAACAATTCCTCAAGGTATTACGGCAATGCTTAACTTTGACCCCGATTCGGGTGATGAAGAAAACGCCATTGCAATGCAAAATTCTTATGCTAATCTTACAACAGGTCAGGTTACCTTCGCCGCCCGTGATTCGGATTATGACGGTCACAAAATTAAGAAGGGTGAGCTTTTAGCACTCCTTAACGGTAAGGTTTCCTTCACCGAGCAAAATCTCTCAAAGTGTATGCAACGCCTCGTTAAGGGAATGGTTAACCGCGACAGCGCCTTCCTAACACTTATCTACGGCGAGGATGTTACCGAGGGTCAGGCAAACGATATCTATACTCAGCTTAATGAAAAATTCGGTGACAAGCTTGAAATAACACTTGTAAACGGCGGTCAACCCGTTTATTATTTCATTCTTTCGGTAGAATAATTCGGAGGTGCCTTATTATGGCATCACAAATTAGTAACATTCAATATCTAAAGGGTGTCGGTGAAAAGCGTGCCGAGCTTTTAAACAAGCTCGGCATTTCTTCACTTGATGCCCTTTTGCGTTATTTCCCCCGAAAATATCAGGACTGGAGTAACGTTATACCCATTAAGAATGCAGTTTACGGCGAAAACATTTGTATAAAGGGTAAAATCATAACCCCCATTAACGAACACGTAAAACGCAGTAATATGGTGATATATTCCTTTGAAATTATGGATGAAAATCTTGATACAATGCGTATCACCATTTTTAACAATAAATATCTCGCCAAAAAGCTGCACAGCGGCAGCACCTATCTTTTCTACGGAAAGTTAAATTATAATTCCATTTTCAAGGAAATGGTGTCCCCCGAAATTGAAAACGTGGGCGCCAACATTATAAGGCCCATTTACCCTGCCATTAACGGTCTCTCCTCAAAAGTTCTTGAAAAAATTATTCAGAACGCTATCACCGCAGCAGGTGTTATGAAGGACCCATTGCCTGAATTTATCAGAAACGAGCTTAAACTTTGCGACATCGTTTATGCCTTTCAAAATATTCACCACCCAAAAACCAAAGAGGCTTTGAGGGCGGCAAGGCGGCGCTTTATTTTTGAAGAGCTTTACCTTATGCAAATGGGAATGCTTTTCTTTAAAAATAAGAAAAACGAAGGCGTTTCGGTAAAGGTCAACAAGGGTTATGTGAATGATTTTTTTCCGCTTCTCCCCTATTCCCTTACAAACGCGCAAAAAAATGCCATAAACGAGTGTCTTTCCGATATGGAAAAAGACAGGCCTATGAACAGGCTCATTCAAGGTGATGTTGGAAGCGGTAAAACCGCCATTGCCCTGGCGCTTTGCTTTGTGTGTGCTAAAAACGGGCTTCAAAGCGCCCTTATGGTGCCAACCGAAGTGTTGGCCGAACAGCATTTTAAAAATTTTGAAAATACACTTTCATCAGCCGGTATTCACTGTGTGCTGCTTACAGGCTCAATGACACCTCGCCAAAAGCAGAAGGTTTATGAAAAAATTGAAAACGGGGATGCAGATATTGTCATAGGCACCCACGCCGTTTTATCACCAAACGTTAACTTTAAAAAATTAGGCCTTGTCATTGCCGATGAACAGCACCGTTTCGGCGTTGCCCAGCGCTACACTTTGAATTCCAAGGGCAACTTCCCCCACTCGCTTATTATGTCTGCCACCCCGATACCACGCACCCTTTCGCTTATTATTTACGGTGACCTCGATATAAGCATTGTTAATGAATATCCCATCGGCAGGCAAAAAATTGAAACGTATTTTGTAAACTCAAGCTATCACGAAAGGGTTTATAACTATGTTAAAAAACATCTTAACGAGGGTCGACAGGGTTATATTATCTGCCCCCTTGTTGAGGAAAACGATGGTCTTGACGTTTTATCGGCGGAACAGCTTTATGAAAGGCTTCGGGAAACCACCTTTAAAGATTATTCCGTAGGTCTGCTACACGGAAAAATGAGCGCAAAACAAAAAAATAACGTTATGCGCCGTTTTGATTCGGGAGAAATCCAACTGCTTGTTTCCACAACCGTTATCGAGGTTGGTGTTGACGTACCGAATTCCGCAATTATGGTCATAGAAAATGCCGAACGTTTCGGTATTTCACAACTCCACCAGCTTCGTGGCCGAATTGGTCGCGGTCAATATAAATCCACCTGTATTCTCATTTCCGATACCGCTTCCAACACCTCTGTTCGGCGCCTTAAAACCCTTTGTGCAAATTCCGATGGCTTTAAAATTGCCGATGAGGACCTTAAAATGCGCGGCCCCGGTGATTTTATCGGTCAGCGGCAACACGGCCTGCCTACCCTTCGCATTGCCGATATGGAAACCGATATCGAGGTACTTAAAACCGCAGGCATTTATGCAAAGAAAACTATCTCCCTTGACCCAAGACTTCAAAACCCCGAACACAGTGAACTTAAAAAACAGGTCTTATCCCTTTATCAAAATGTTTCCGAAAATTAAGAGAGAACTCGGTGAGTTCTCTCTTAATTTATTATTTGTACCGCAAACGGCGTGCCTATGAAAATGATTCAGGACTGGCTTGGTCACAGCGATATGGGAACAACGGCAAATATTTATAGCCATATCGACAGTAAAAGCAAGAAAGCAAGTGCGATGGCAATAGGTTCGGCATTGGGATAAAATCACGGCAAAGCCGTGCATGTAATCCGTCGTAAGACGGAATGTAAGCAACACGAAGTGTTGTATGTCATCAAGCTGCAGAAAATACACCTGCGGTGATGACATACGCCTTCGGCGATTACATACACGCAAACGCGTGATTACATACCAAGCTTGCAGCTTGGATAAAAAAATCCAAGTCTTGCGACTTGGATTTTTTGGCGGAGACGGCGAGATTCGAACTCGCGGGGGATTGCTCCCTAACTGATTTCGAGTCAGCCCCGTTATGACCACTTCGATACGTCTCCGTGTATGTTAAACTCTATTTAGAGCAAAACATAATA
>JAZSBX010000015.1:0-6191 GCA_045602605.1 Acutalibacteraceae bacterium | reverse complement strand
ACAGGCAGCATTTCGCTCAAATGAATTTTAGGCATCGTTTTCTGTCCTTTTCATTGTGTTGTAGGAAAGCAGCGCGGCTTGCCTGCTTATGTTACAGCCCATTTTATAAACGGGAACACTTGAGAGAATGTCATCAAGAAGCTTTAAAAGCTTATCAAGTTTTTCTTCGCTTAACCGATGAATGGTTTGCCTTAAAATAGGCACAATTGCCTCTTTGCCCGAAATTCTTTCTATAGTATTTTCCTCGCTTCTGTGAATGAGGCAAATTCCACCCAGCTTTACCTTTTCGTTTTTACTCAAATCCTCCTTGCCGCTAAAAGGAGTGCCGTAAACAAAAAGTTCGTTATTTACTTTTCTTATTGCAGGCTTATCATCGTTTATGATATAGGCCCCGTCAATATGCTCACACCAAAGGCGGGTGTGGGTAGATTTTCCTGTGCCTGAATCGGCCGAGAAAAGGTAGGCGAAGCCATCCTTCACAACACCCGAAGCGTGCAGCATTATTCCGCCGAAATCAATAAGGTGGGTATAAAAAATGCTGCCTGCATGGACATATTCCGCCATTTCTTCGGTAAAACTCGGGTATTGCTTTAAGCTGGCGGCAATTTTCCTTTCGGAAACCCTAACGGTAATATCAGCCGCGCTATTAAGTTGTGAATTATCCTCATAAGAAGCGCACTGTTTTAAAAGCCTTTCGCTTTTAACATCAATGTCAACCTGTAAATCGGCAATTTTTAGTCTTTTCATCGGCTTACATTCCTAAAAATATTATAAAAAATGCGGCAACTGAATTTTTAAAGTCGCCGCATTACTTTTTAATTAGATGGAAATTTCATGAGCGATATCGTACAACTCGTGATCAAATTTTCTTTCCATTGAAAGAGCTTCGTAAATATCGAAGTCAACAATCTTGTTATCGGTAAAGGAAATAACGCGATTACCAATACCCTTAACAAGAAGTTCAACTGCGGCATAACCCATTCGGCTTGCCATAACACGGTCGCGAACGGTGGGTCTTCCACCGCGCTGAACGTGACCGAGAACCGTTGCTCGGGTTTCAATGCCTGTTTTATCCTCAATTTCTTTGGCAATATATTTTACCTTGCCAACGCCCTCGGCAACAATAACGATAAAATGCTTTTTACCGGTTTCCTTGGTTTTCATCAATTTCTCAACGATTCTATCAACGCTATATTCAACCTCAGGAACAAGGATAGCAGCCGCGCCTACGGCAATGCCTGTTCTAAGGGCTAAATAACCTGCGCCTCGACCCATAACCTCAACAACACTGCAACGGGCATGGGACTGCGCGGTGTCACGCAGGCGGTCAACCATTTCCATAGCGGTGTTCATAGCAGTGTCAAAGCCAATGGTGTAATCGGTGGAAGAAATATCGTTATCGATGGTTGCAGGAATACCAACACAGGGAATTCCGTGCAAAGATAAATCACGGGCACCTCGGAAGGTTCCGTCACCGCCAATGGTAACGATACCATCAATGCCGTGATTCTTACAGGTTTCAACAGCCTGCATAATGCCTTCTTCAGTTTTGAATTCGGGGCAACGTGAACTGTAAAGCACTGTGCCTCCTCTATGAATAATCTCCGAAACGGAACGCAGGTTGAAATCAATGATTTCACCGTTTATAAGACCGCTGTAGCCACCAACGATACCAACGACCTCAATGCCCTTGCTAAGAGCAGTTCGAACAACGGCACGAACAGCCGCATTCATTCCGGGGGCATCGCCGCCGCTAGTTAAAACGCCAATTTTTTTAATACTCATTTTTTAAATCACTCCAAGGAAATCGCAATAGAATTATTATATACTATAACTTTAAATTATTCAACTGATTTTACGTTATTTTTTCCAATTATTTCGGCAATTTTTTCTTTTTTGGGGTCGTTTTCCTTAAGCCACATATTTTTTGGCGCCAAAAAACGCTTGTTATCCTCCACGCTGTAGATGAAAACGGGGGTGTTTCCCTTTGAATTTTGCAAAACTGCCTTCACCCTTTCAAAGTCGGGGCAGGTCATATTCTGAACCCTTATATAAACACCGCTTTTAATTCCCTTTTGCTCATACTGAATTACGGAAATGTTTTCGGGAACGGGCTCAAGCTTTTCACAAATCAGCTCTCTGACACGTTCATCGGAATCACTGACCTTGGCCGTTAAAATAACCGGCTTTTGCTCAACCAAAAACGGTCTGAACTCGTTATAAACCTTTGAAAAGCAGGTAACTGCAATGCTGCCCGTTATATCCTCCGCCATAGCAGAAGCGAGAATATTTTTATTCTTAAGGGTTCTGACCTTAATGGATGAAAGCATTACAAGAGCCCTTACTCTTTTATTATCTGCATTTTCATCACCGATAATCTCACTAACGGTGAGTGTGCCGATTTTTTTAGAAACACCCTCAAATTTTGCCATTGGGTGGCCTGTGAGATAAAGCCCCGTTGCTTCCTTTTCCATCATAAGCAATTCGGCGGTGGGAAGTTCCTCTAAAAGTGGGAACTCAAATTCAGTTAGTTCGCTTTGTGTATCGGCAAACAAATCCATTTGACCGCCCGATGTAAATCGGCGCTGATTATCCACCGCTTCTATAATTGCATCCATAGCAAAAAGCATTTGTCGGCGGTTGGCGCCCAGGTTATCAAGGGAGCCGCTTTTAATAAGCCCCTCAAGGGCGCGGCGGTTAAATTCGCGGGAGGAATTGCGAAGGCAAAAATCGTAAGGTGAAACATATTTTCCGCCCGTTTTCCTCTCGGCAATTAAATTTTCAATAACTGCTCGACCCAGATTTTTAACGGCTAAAAGGCCAAAACGAATGCCATCATTTGTGGCGGTGAAGGATTCGTTGCTCTCATTGACGCTGGGGGGCAAAATCCTGATGCCCATACGCTTACATTCGGCAGTGTATTCCCCCACCTTATCGGCATTTTCAAGCACGCTTGTTAAAAGGGCCGCCATATATTCTTTGGGGTAGTGGCACTTAAGGTAGGCCGTTCTGTAGGCTACCACGGCATAGGCCGCGGCGTGGGATTTATTAAAGGCATAGGAGGAAAACGCCGACATATCCTCAAAAATTTGTTTTGCGGCAGATTCACTGACTCCCCGTTTTATTGCGCCCTCGCACAAAACATTGCCATTTTCATCCTTTTCACCGTAAATAAAGGCTTTCCGTTCCTTTTCCATCACATCGTGCTTCTTTTTAGACATAGCGCGGCGAACAATATCGGCCCTTGCCATTGAATAACCCGCAAGGTTAACGCAAATTTGCATAACCTGCTCCTGGTAAACAATACAGCCGTAGGTGACCTTTAAAATAGGCTCTAAAAGAGGCGTCAGATATGTCACATCCGCGCTGTTATAGCGGTTGTGAATGTATCTTGGAATTGAATCCATAGGACCGGGGCGATAGAGAGAAATAATGGCAATTAAATCCTCAATATTTTGAGGCTTAAAGGAACGTAGGGTATTCTTCATTCCGCCCGATTCAAACTGAAAAACGCCATCGGTAAGACCCTTGCCGAAAAGCTCAAGGGTGGCCTTATCATCTATAGGGATTTTTTCAATATCGAGGAACACGCCTCTTGCCTCAAGGGCTTTTAAGGTGTCATCAATAACCGTCAGGTTGCGAAGACCTAAAAAGTCCATTTTAAGAAGACCGAGTTCATCAAGGGCTGTCATTGTGTACTGTGTTACAACCGAATCATCGTTTTTAGAAAGAGGAACATACTCACTAACCCTTTTATCACAAATAACCACACCTGCCGCATGGGTGGAGGCGTGGCGAGGCATACCCTCAACCTTCATTGCCATATTTAGAAGGGTTTTTACCTGCTCATCGAAGTCATAAAGATTTTTTAAATCTCTGGAAATTTCAAGAGCCTTTGCAATGGTCATTCCAACGCTGTAAGGAATAAGCTTTGCAACCTTATCGCAAACGCTGTAGGGCACATCCATCACCCTGCCCACATCGCGAACTGCCGCCCTTGCGGCCATTGTTCCAAAGGTTACGATTTGCGCCACGTGGTCGGCGCCGTATTTTTCAATTACGTAATCAATAACTTCACTTCGCCTTACATAGCAAAAGTCAATGTCGAAATCGGGCATTGAAACACGCTCGGGATTTAAAAAACGCTCAAAAAGAAGGTCGTATTTAACAGGGTCAACACCCGTAATACCAATGCAATAAGCCGCAAGGCTACCTGCCCCCGAGCCTCTGCCCGGACCCACGGGAATACCCTTTTTCTTGGCAAAATTTACAAAATCCTGAACAATGAGGTAATAATCAACATACCCCATTTTAGAGATAACCTCAATCTCATAGTCAAGGCGGTCCATCACCTTTTTTTCGGGGTTATCACCGTAAATTTTATAAAGACCCTCGTAGCATTTGTTTCTGAAATACTCCTTGTGGTCAACATTTCCTATATCAAAAACGGGAAGTTTAATTTTACCGAACTCGAACTCCACGTTGCAACGCCGAGCGATTTCCACCGTGTTTTCCAGCGCCTCGGGTACATTGCCGAAAAGTTCGGCCATTTCATCGGCAGATTTAAGATAGAATTCATCGGTTTCAAAAGAAAGACCGTTTTCTTCGCTTAATTTTTTGCCCGTTTGCACGCAAATGAGCACCTTTTGCATCTCGCTGTCTTCTTTTTCAACATAATGAACGTCATTTGTGGCAACAAGACCTATACCCGTTTCCCTTGCAATGCGAATGATTTGAGGGTTAATTCTTTGTTGTTCGGCAAGACCGTGGTCCTGCAGTTCCAAAAAGAAATTATTTTCACCAAAAACATTTTTAAACCACAGCGCGCTTTGCTTTGCGGCTTCATAATTTCCCTTTGAAAGGGCGCGGGGAATTTCCCCTGCAAGGCAGGCCGAAAGGGCAATAATCCCCTCGTGATACTGCTCTAAAAGTTCCCTGTCCACACGGGGCTTTGAATAAAAGCCTTCGGTGAAGCCAAGAGACACCATTTTAATTAAATTCTCATAACCCTTTTGATTTTCACAAAGGAGAACAAGGTGGGAGTATTCGCTGTCAAGCAGTTTCTCTTTTTGCGTTCTGCCTCTGGGCGCTACATAAACCTCACAGCCCACAATAAGCTTTATTCCTGCCTTTTTGGCGGCTTTATAATAATCAATTACACCGTACATCACACCGTGGTCGGTTATGGCAACCGCCTTTTGGTTTTTCTCCTTTAAGGCCGCAAAAAGCCTGCCCGAACGGCAGCAGCCGTCAAGCAGACTATACTCGGTGTGGAGATGAAGGTGTACAAAATCCATTAGTCTTTATTTTTCTCCTGTGCAATTTCTAAAATTCTTCTGAAACGATGGTTTAGACCCGAACGGGTTATTGGCTCTGATGAAATTCGGCAAAGCTCGGTTAGCGATGCCTCGGGGTTTTCCTTTCGAAGCCTTATTGCCGAAACAAGCTCTGGTTCCAGCGAATCTGCAATACCCTTTTTTTCAAGAATTTCAATGGCGGCGCGTTGCTGAATGGCCGCATCAACCGCCTTGAAAATGTTGGCGGTTTCCCTGTTTTTTATGCGATTAACCTTGTTTCGCATATCTTTATAAATCTTTGACTGCATTATAAGAATTGCGGCATTTGTGGCGCCGATTACGGTTAAAAACTCCTCAATAACATTGCTGTCCTTAAGATAAAAAACCGTGGCACCTGCCCTGCTTGAGAGTTTAAGAGCAAAGCCGAGTGAGGCGCAAAGTTCTAAAAATTCACCGCAAATAAGAGGGTTTTTAAGGCTTATTTCAAGTCTGTAATCCTTCTCGGGGTCGCTGACCTGACCTGCCGCCAAAAATACACCTCGCAGAAAGGCGTGCACACAGCATTCCTTTTTTAAGATTTCTCCGTTAATAAAATTTATATCCGACTTATATCCAAAATAAGAAACGATTTTTTCAGTTTCGCCGCTGTTTTTATAGCAAATTTTATAGTTAATCTTTTTTTCGCCGCCGCTTTCAATAACAGAAAAAATACCGAAAAACTTTTTAATTCTGGCGGCAAAGCGGTGGCAAACCGCCTCGTTTGTTGTTTGAAAATTTATCTTTTCTAAACCGAAACTGCGCGAAAAAAGCAACATACCGTAGCACTCCGAAAGGGCGCAGCAACTGTTTTGCCTTAATTCACACAGTTCGCTTTTAACGTCAACCGAAAATGAC
>JAZSBX010000014.1:0-8490 GCA_045602605.1 Acutalibacteraceae bacterium | reverse complement strand
CCGAAGACTGCACATACGTTAAGATTACCTTCCCTCAGAAGGGTATAATCCCAACTACCGACTACCGTGCAAATGATGCAGCTTATCTTAAGAGCGTTAAGTTCTTTGAGTATGTTCCTTACGTAGGCACCTACGACACAACCTACGATTATTCCGATACTACAGTTGAACCGGAAAATATTAACGGTCTCAATATTTCCAAGTACGGAATTCATGCCTACAATAACTCGGTTAAGGCTCCTTCCCTTATTCTTAACGAATTCATCGGTAACGACTACCGCGGCGGTATCGGCGTTGACTTTGCTGACTTGGGTGTGACCTGGGGTAGCATTGAAAACAACTATGTTATCTATGCTGTTAAGCCCGGCACCGACTTTGAGGCAACCATTAGATTGCTTAGCAGTCAAAAAGAAAGCTTTGAAAATGCAACAGGCGAGCCCTTTGAGGTTACCATTGAAGCCTCTTCCAACGATGTAGACGGTTGGAAAAACAAGGTTGATACCTCTTCTGCATCAAGTGAAGCTGCAGGCGGTTACAGAGACTACACCATTACCTACAAGGTTCCCGATGACTGTTCTTACGTTAAGATTACCTTACCTCAGAAGGGTGTCATTCCCGGCACTATAACCGAGGAAAACAAAGGCGGCTCTCGTGCAAATGACGCTGCCCGTATTATGATGGTAAAACTTAACGCTGCCAAGAATTACTTTGAAGGCGCAAAGGACGTTATGAACTATAAGGCAAACGGCGAAGTTAACTTCTTCTATGATAATGACGCTGCCCTTATTATGCTCTACAAGACAAACGGCATTGAAATTAAAAACTTCTCTAATGGAGCCGCTTACGTTGCTCCCTCTATGTCCTACTTAAACAGCGGCGCAAGCAACGGTAAGCCATACGTTATGTATGCGGCTGAAGGCGGAACAAAGTTTGTTGCAAGCATTAACGTAAATCGCGAAGCAGCAGCAGACCTTGGTTCAGGTTTCGTTATGAAATTCTATCAGTCTACCAACGGTTCAACCTGGACTCAGGTTACCACACAGGTTGAAAGCATGGGTGACGTTGATTACCACTCCTTCACATTAGCGGCTAATGCCAAGTATGTTAAGATTGAGTATCCTCACACCGAAGCCGTAAAGGCTATCGACAAGGTAAAAGAGGTTTACGGTCTTATCGCAGTTGGTTTTGATGCTGATGACAGCGCTTATGAAATTTCAAATCCCTATGGTGACTACGAATTTACACACGTTGATAAGTTCTACGGCGATGAATTCAACAAGGAATTCAACGTTATGGATTACAACATCTACGAAAATATCGGCGGTGTATTCAACTACGAAGCCACCTTCGGCGAACCCTATAACCACCTTACCTACACCTATATCAACCTTTATCAGAATAAGGGTTCTGACCCCTGCGGTCTCGTTTACAACGTTGTGCCCGGCACCGCATTCCAGGCAGTTGTTCATACATCCCGTAAAAACGGTGACTGTCAGTTAGTTGAAAAGGTTACAGGTAAACCCTTTGATATTATTGTTGAGATTTCTTCGGATGGTAAGACCTGGACCGAGTATACTCCTTCCAGAATTCTTACTGAGGACCACTTAATAGAACTAAACGCTGTTAGTGACCCCACACGTTATTACACCGAAGTTATCACCATTCCCGTGCTTCCCGGCAATGCGAAGTTCGTAAGACTTATGTATCCTCATACTGCAAAGGTTGAGGTTATGACAAACGGCGTTGACGAACGCGCAGGTAACGACTTCATCGGTCTTGTTCAGGTTTCCTTCACAAAGGGCGATGCAACTCCTACCTATCTCTACGATGCCGACCGCAGCAAGTATGAAGACATTTACGACTTCACCGAGGATACCTATGATATCACAGCGCTTAACCCCACCGGCGTTATTTATGATGTAAACCTTGGCGCTCTTACACCTTCATGGGGTTACTTCTATGGCACCAACAAGGCTATTCGTGAGAAGTGTGCAGTTACAGTTTCCGTTAAGGAAGGTACAGCATTCTACGTTGACTTCGCATTCAGACCTGACCGTCTTAAGATGTTCGCAGGTATGGATTATGACGTTAAGCTTCTCTTCTCATCGGATATGATTAACTGGACCGATGTAACTGCACAGTACGTTACATACGCTCCTTCCTTCGGTGACCTGAGCACCTCACGCCGTTTCGAGATTGATGCACTTCCTGCAGGCGTTAAATACGTTAAGGTTGAGTATCCTCACGACCACGATATGCGTGGCGACATAACGGCATACGGAACTGAAACCGACCTTCTTGGTAACGATAACTGCGGTCTTAAGAGAATTTATTTCACTGCTGATGACCACACAAACTTCGAGCATGAAATTTACCACGGTTACTACATTGAAGAGTACGGCGATGACTTCCCCGAGAACGTTACCGATGATGTTGCAAAGGTGTTTGGTTTCTACGATTACACCAAGAATGCCTTTAAGATTCACGACTATACCGATTCCGAAGCAAACGATGGCCGTATAGCAATTAAGGAAAACTACCTTTACAATAAAGAAAAGGTTGACAATCCTTACATCGTTTACAACGTAGTTCCCGGTACCGAGTTCTATATGAAGGTTGCAACCTCTTCAGGCACCAGCCGTCTTTCCATTATGCCTACCGCAAGAATGAAGATTTACGCTTCTGTAACAGGCGAGGATGGCACCTGGAAGGAAATCACCAAATACTTCTATTCCGACCTTGCTAACAACTCCATGACACAGTACTATGTAAACAACGTTGGCGAAAACACTAACTTTATTAAGATTGTTTATCCCAACGATGGAGACCTTGTTGCTCAGGGCAAGGCAGAAGGTGCATCAGGTGCAGACTTCTTCACACTTAAAGAGGTTAAGGCTACACTTGTTGACTATGACCCCGAGTGGAAAGAAGATTCTCAAAAGGTTGACTTTAACAAGCCTGACGTTGACAACAGCGGCGATGGCGGTAATGTTATCGTTAACAACTTCAATTGGCTTTGGGTAATCATTCCCGCTGCAGTTCTCGTTCTTGCAGCAGCCGCAGTAGTAATCTTTATCATCCTTAAGAAAAAGAAGACTGCTGACCAGTAAAATTTAAAAAGCAGGGAAGGCGAATGCCTTTCCTGCTTTCATTTTTACATTAATTGTAGAGCAGGGGAGACCCTGTTCTTTTTTTAAATTATTTTGTTGATTAAAGAAAAGTTATGTGTTATAATGACTTTGTACAATATAACTAAAGTAAGTTGGCGGGAGTCGAACCAGCTTACAGGAGGCCAATTATGAAAAAATTGTTCACTGTTGCTATTGCGTTACTTTTAATTGTTATGAGTTGCGTTACGGTCACAGCACAAACCCCCGTTGGCATAAGTAATGAGGCGCAGCTCAAAGCAATAAATGGCAGCTATAAAAGCTATTATCTGAAAAATGATATCACCCTCTCGGATAATTTTACCCCTATCGCTATGTTTTCAGGTAATCTTGATGGTAGAAACCATAAAATCATCAACCTTAAGGTAACTGTTGATGCCAAACGTAACGAATCGGTTTATGCAGGTCTTTTTGAAATACTTGATGCCGGCACAGTTAAAAACCTCACCCTCGAAAACGTTAAAATAAACGTCAAGGGCGGCAACACGGTTTACGCAGGCGGCATTTGCGGTGAAATTTGGTCGGGCGGCACCGTTTCTAACTGTCGCGTAGGCGGTGAAATCGTTGTAAATTCAGAAAAGGCAGTTGCTAACGTAGGCGGCATTGCAGGTAAAAACAACGCCAGGCTTAACCTTTGTGAGAACACCGCTAAAATTAACGTAACCGCGCTTAGCGCCGTTGTCGGTGGTATCGTAGGCGACCAGGCCCGTTCAGATTACGATTTGGAAAAATGCCAAAACTCGGGTCATATTTCGGTTTCGGCAACCGGTGATATGCAATATGCAGGCGGCATCGCAGGTAAAGCTACTAGTAATGTTAGTAACTGCGCAAATTACGGCAGCGTAAGCCTTTCTACTGCGGGCGAAGCCTTTATCGGCGGCATTGCGGCTGTTAACACAAACGGCGAAATCAGCACCTGCTTTAGCGCAGGCGCCCTTAACTGTGATGCAAAAACAATAAATAACCTTGACCCCATCGTGGCCAAGCACAGCAACCGTTTTTCAAACAACTTCTATCTTGAAAATATAATCGCAGCAGGTCTTAAGAATGGTAATGTTACAAGCGCCTCGGTGATTGAGGCTAAAAATCTTTCAAATGCCGCAAGCTTTAAAAACTTTGATTTTAACAGCATTTGGAAAATCACCTCAAAGGGCCCCGTTCTTTCCTGTATTACTGCAGCGGAAGTGACAAACAAGCAGGAAACCACCTCCTCTACACCTTCTACAAGCGGCGGTTCTTCCACAACTACAAGCGGTTCAACCAATACAAGTGGTTCAACCAATACAAGTGGCTCAACCGATACAAGTGGTTCAACCGATACAAGCGGCTCCACCGATACAAGCGGCTCCACCACATCAGGGGGCAGCGGAGATGCTTCTCAAACTGTGACAAGCGGCACCGATACGTCATCGCCAACAGGTTCTTCACCTAGTAACGGTGGAACAACCGGCACGCTATGGGGCCAAGAGGATGGAAAATTCCCCGTTTGGATTATTATCGTAGCGGCAGTTTTGGTACTGCTTGCAGGCGCAGCGGCTTTTATCGTTGTGAAAAACAAAAAAGATTCTTCCTCAAACTAAAAAAATAGAGAATAAAAAAAGTCACGAAGGCTAGCCTTCGTGATTTTTATTGTTTTTTCAAATTAAAGATTTAAGAAATCCTTGCGATAGTCAAGACCAAATGCCTCGGCAACGGCTTTAAGCTCAGGGTCTAAAATTGTGTTAACGTGGGGCATGTGGGCAGTGAGCATATAAAGCTGGGCGGCCTTTTCAACCGTTTCAATAAGGCCGAAGGTTTCATCCATATCCTTACCTGCGCCGTAAATTCCGTGGAGTCCCCAAACAACAAGGCGGTATTCCTCCATTTTTTTAGCGGTTGCAATACCGATATCGTTGGTGCCGCAAACCATCCAGGGAAGAACGCCGATACCATCGGGGAAAACAACGATGCACTCGGTGCACATTTCCCAAATTGTGTGGGTGAATTTTTTGTCGTCAAGCTCGTGAACGTGGGTCATTGCAAGGGTGTAGGTGGGGTGGGTGTGCATAATAACGCGGTTTTGGGGGTCCTTTTTAAGACGAACCATATGGCTCATAAGGTGGGCAGGAAGCTCACTTGTAAAGCGGCCGCCATCCTCCCAGCCCCAAAGAAGTTCTGCGGTGGTGCCATCCTTACCAATGCGGATGATACCAAGGTTATTTGCAGGGTCAATTTCAACATTTTTGAAATATTTACCCGTTCCCGTAACGATAAAGATTTTTCCGATTAACTCGGTTGCATCAAAGCCTGTGGGGATGGTGCGGATAACCTTATCAAGGTCAAGATACTCGGCAACCTGTTCGGTTTCCAGCATATAGCTGATGTTGCCGCCGTTTCTTTCATCCCAACCCTGGCGATACATATTAGCGGTTGCTCTTTTCATGTCTTCCACAAAGGGTGCTGTTAAAATGTCTTTCATTGTTATTATCCTCTCGTTTTTAAAATTTTATTTTCATAGTTTTTAACTGTTTCAAGCCACTCGCCGTCTTTCGGCACGCCTTGGCGGGCGCAGTATTCATCCCACACATCACCGAAAGGCAGGGTTTTGAGTTCTTCGCTGAGCACCATAACCTCGGTCCAGTTGTTCTCATTTTGAAGCTGTGTCAGTTTTTCGTTGTTTGAAAGCAAAGCCGAAAGCAGAGCTTTCTGAAGGTTTCTTACACCCACAGTCCAGGCGCAAATGCGGTTAATGGAAGCATCAAAATAGTCAAGGGCAATTTTCACGCTGCCCTTTAGACCGCCGCAACGAACGATTTCTTTGCAAATTTCTTTTGTTTCATCATCAAACAAAACAACGTGGTCGCTATCCCAACGGATAGGGCGCGTAATATGCAAAGCAATCTCATCAAAGAAGGCCAGAAGGGCAGGAATTTTATCCGAAACCACCTCGGTGGGGTGGTAGTGGCCGTTATCCATTAAAGGAATACACCTAGCCTTGTTTGCGGCGGCATAGGAAAGAGAAAATTCCGCGCTGCCTACGGTATATGCCTCAACGCCGATACCGAACACCTTTGACTCAACGCAGGGCTTAACCTTGTTAAAATCAAAAGGCTCCGAAAGAATTTCATCAATGGACTGTCTGTAACGAACACGGGGGCCGATTCTGTCGGCAGGGATATCCTTAAAGCCATCACCCGTCCAAATGTTCATAACACACTCCTGACCAAGTTCCTCGGCAAGATACTGTGAAATTCTAATGCAGGCTTTGCCATGTTCAATCCAAAAACGCCTTGTCTTTTCGTTGGGGCTTGAAAGGGTTAAGGGGTCGCACATTGGATGGGAGAAGAAGGTAGGATTGAAATCACAGCCAAGGTTTCTTGCTTTGCAAAAGTCCACCCATTTTTTAAAGTGCTTGGGCTCAATTTTATCTCTATCAACCCAACCACCGTTTTTTTCGTCAAAAATAGCGTAGCAGGCGTGAAGGTTAAGTTTTTTTGTACCAGGGCAAAGCTTTAAAGCCATATCAATGTCTGCCATAAGTTCTTCGGGTGTTCGGGCTCTGCCAGGGTAGTTGCCCGTGGTCTGAATACCGCCCGTTAAACTTTCAACCTTTTGGTCGAAGCCGCGCACGTCATCGCCCTGCCAACAGTGAATGGCAACGGGAACGTTTTTAAGTGTTTCAATGGCGGCCTCGGTGTCAATGCCGAGAGATGCATATTTTTCTTTAGCCTGAAGGTATCTGCTCATTTTCACACCTCCTCAATTTTAAAGGAAACTTTAACCACTTCTCTCATTGCTTCAAGGGTCAGTGATTTATCAAGATACATAAACTGTGCAATAAGGTTGCCTGTTGCGGTGCCCTCGGTGGGGCCTGTTAAAACCCGTTTGCCCGTGATTTCTTTTGTGAGTTCATTAAGGTAAGCATCCTTACTGCCACCGCCCACAATGTTAATGAGGTTGATTTTCTTGTGGCACACCTTTTCAATGGTTTCGGCTGCGGTTTTATAAGAATTGGCAAGGGACAAATAAACGCTCTTTAAAACATCGCCAACTGCTAAATCCTGTTCGCCCAAATGTTCTCTTATTGCCTCAATCATATTTTTGGGAGCAACAAATTCCTTTGCATTTGGGTCAATAAGCTTTGTATAAGAACTTTGCTTTGCCATTTCCATCATTTCATCATAGGTGTATTTTTTGTTGAGATTTTTCCTTATGTTTTGGAAAAGCCACATTCCCATAATGTTTTTAAGGAAACGGTAGCGGTAGTTAATGCCGCCTTCGTTTGTGAAACCGCCGTTTAAAGCCTCCTCGCTTAAAACGGGGTAAAGGTTTTCGGTGCCCACCAAACTCCAGGTGCCGGAGGAAATGTACATTCCATCATCGGCTATTGGGCAGGCGGCAACGGCAGAGGCGGTGTCGTGGCTGGGGCAGAAGATGACCGTTGTGTCAAAGCCAACCTCGGATTTTACTGCATCGCTCAAATTTCCTATTTTCTGGCAGGGCAATGAGATTTCGCCGAAAATGGCGGGGTCAATGCCTAATTTTTCCAAAATCTCGGTGTCGAGAGCTTTTGTGTGAGCGTTTATTAACGCGCCCGTTGTAAGGAGGGTGTATTCATTTTTAGTCTTATTTGTCAGTTTAAAAGAAAGATAGGCAGGAATGGAAAGGCAGTGGGCGGCGCCGTCAAGTTTTCCCGATTTTTTATCGCAGTAAAGCTGATAAATGGTGTTGAAGGCAATGGGCTGAATACCGTTGCGGGCAAAAAATTCGCTTTTTGAAAAAATTTGCTCGAATTCCTCCTTTGCCGCATCGGTGCGGGAGTCACGGTAGGCGACCGCAGGCAGGATTTCCTTTTTGTTCTTATCTAAAAGAACGTAGTCAACGCCCCAGGTGTCAATGGCAACGGTTTCGGGGATTTTACCGATTTCTCCGCATTTTTTAAGACCTGCCTTAACCTCATTTGCAAGGTGGGAAACATCCCAGCAAAGCGTGCCGTTTTCTTCGCAGATATTGTTTTCAAAGCGGTAAACTTCACTAAGCACCATTTTCCCGTTTTCGAGGGAACCTAAAATATGGCGACCGCTTGAAGCACCGATATCAATGGCTAAACAATACTTCAAAAAAAGACCTCCCTAGACTATACTTATACATTAGTTTTATATTAACATATCACACATAAAAAATCAAAGGAAATATGCGCTTTTTTGAAAGTATTTTTTAAAAGGGTAGGGAAAGGTACTCGCTCCATAGAAAAGAAATGCCTTAAAAATAGAAAATTTTAAGTGTTTTGCATTAAAACAGCACAAAAACCTACAAATTTTAAAAAAATTTTTAAAAAATTAAT
>JAZSBX010000013.1:0-3946 GCA_045602605.1 Acutalibacteraceae bacterium | reverse complement strand
GCACCTTGTCATTATCAACCCAGCGAAGTTCCCCCTCATCACACTCTTTTAAGGTGTCGTTTTCCACCTTGGCGGTGAAAAGGTGCATTCGCTCGTTTTCCCAAACATCTGAAATAAAATTCACAACACCGCGGTAGGTGTAGGAGGTAAGGGTCAGCCCCGTTTCCTCATAAACCTCCCTGATTAAGCATTCCTCGGCGGTTTCGTTTTCCTCAAACTTGCCGCCTACCCCAATCCATTTGTTCTCGTTTAAATCATTTTTCTTTTTTGTTCGGTGAAGCAGCAGGGTTTGATTTTTTGTGTTTTCTATGTAACAAAGAGTTGTATCTTTCATAGTGTTCTCCAGTTAAATCATATTTCCTATAAAAGCCCTCCCTTTAGGCAAGGGAGGCTTTCATAATTTTATCACATTTTTCCATTCTTTACAATAAACATTTCTTATGATACAATATTATCAGTTAATTTTGAAAGAGGTTTTAAAATGTTTTTTAAGCGAAGCGCCGCCTCGAAATATGATTTTTTAATAGTCGGCCTCGGAAATCCAGGCAAAGAATATGAAAAAACCCGCCACAACGCAGGGTTTATGGCGGTTGATAAAATAACCGAGAAGTTTGGCGCAGGCAGTGTGAAAACCAAAAACAAAGCCCAGATAATGGACTGCAGGATAGGTGGCAAAAAAGTGCTTCTTGTTAAGCCCCAAACCTATATGAACTTATCGGGCGAGGCCGTTGGCCCCCTTGCCCGCTACTATAAGGTTCCGCCCCAAAATGTCTTTGTTATCTTTGATGATATTTCGCTGAATGTGGGTAGTGTTCGCCTTCGCAAAAAAGGCAGTGCAGGCGGTCACAACGGCATTAAAAGTCTTATTTCCCATTTAGGCACAGAGGATTTCCCAAGGCTTAAAATCGGTGTTGGCGCAAAGCCTAATCCCGATGCCGACCTAAAAAACCACGTGCTGGGCGGAATTCCGAAAGAACAACTAAATGATTTTGAAAAAGCACTAGAGAACTCCGTTTTAGCAGTTGAGGAAATGCTTGAAAGCGGTATTGAAAGTGCAATGAACAAATTTAATTCGTAAAAACTCTTAAACATAGTAAAACGGTGTTGGAAAATCCACACCGTTTTTAATTTTGTGTTTAAAAAAGCTTTTATATGTCAAATTTCTCCTCTAAGAAAAGCCCAAAAGTGATATTCCAACTGCGCTAAAGTGATATTATTGCCAAGGGCAATAGTGTTATTGAACCCTTACGGTTTCAGTTGTATTTTATCCGCCACCAAAACTCGCGAAGCGAATAAAACTTGTCGCAAGACAAATATCACTGCGAAGCAATATAACTCGCCTTTAGGCGAATAAAACTGGCGTGATGCCCTTATGTGCATCACGCCTTATCCCCGGGCTTAAAAATAACCGCCATTAAAACACCGGCACTTATAGCGGTGGCGATGCCTGCGGCAGTGGCTGTCAGTCCCCCCGAAAGGGCGCCCATAAAACCGTGCTGTGCGACTGCTTTCTCTACGCCTTTCGCCAGAGAATAACCAAAGCCTGTAAGGGGCACGGTAGCGCCTGCTTGGGCGAATTTAACCAAAGGTTCATAAAGACCTATTGCCGTTAAAAACACGCCCGAAACCACGTAACCCACCAAAATTCTCGCAGGGGTAAGGGCAGTGCAGTCAATTAAAATCTGACCAACGGCGCAAAAGGCGCCGCCTACCACAAAGGCCTTAACTAAAGATAAAACAAAATCCACGGAAACTACTCCTTTTTACTGTTTAGTAACTTCTTTTTGAAGGAGTTAATAACAGAAAAAATCGCTCAACGTGTATTATCATCGTTTGCAAAAATTCGTTTTGTAGCAATAAATTTGCCTGTGCCGCGAAGCCAAAAAATTAAAGGAATACTTTGTGTATTTCAAGATTTTGCGGCAAGCGGCACTGCAAATTTATGCGAAAAATCGATTTTTTCTTTTAGTAACTCCTTTTTTTAGTTTTCCGTGGAAATTTTTATTTATTCTTAATTTTATCCATATAAGCCTTAAAGGCCTGCTCGGTTTTGTTGTCCCCTGCCTCGTAGTATTTCTTGTCCTTAAGGGCATCGGGCAGATATTGCTGTTTAACATAATGATTTTCGAAACTGTGGGGGTACAGATAAAACTGTCCCTTTTTCTCCACCTCGGCGCCGTCATAGTGCTTGTTTTGAAGGCTTCTCGGAATGGGATAAACCTTACCCAACTCCACATCGCTCATAGCCTCTGCAATGGCGTTGTGAGCCGAGTTTGATTTTGGGGCGGTTGCCACAAGAATTACGGCGTTGGCAAGGGGCAGTTTGGCTTCGGGAAGCCCCAGCATAAGCGCTGTGTCCACTGCCGATTTAACAATGGGGATAATTTGAGGGTAGGCAAGGCCCACATCCTCATTGGCGCAGGCAAGAAGCCGCCTGCAAGCGCTTGGTAAATCACCCGCCGCAAGGAGCCTTGCAAGGTAATAAACGGCGGCATCGGGGTCGGAGCCGCGCATTGATTTTTGGTAGGCCGAAATAATATCGTAATGCTCATCCCCTGCCCTGTCGTAGCGCACGGGGCTGTTTTTAAGGATAAGTTCAATATCCTCATCGCTGACCGTTATTGTGTTTTCCTGGTTTTCGTTGGATAAAACACACAGCTCAAGGGTGTTAAGGGAGCGCCTTACATCCCCTGCGCCGCTGCGGGCAAGGGTCATAAGTCCACTTTGTGAAATTTCAATTTCCTTTCCCTTTTCCTGACTTAAAACCTTCACCGCGCGGCAAACGGCCTCATAAATATCCTCATCAGCCAGCGCCTTAAACTCAAAAACGGTGGAACGCGAAAGCACCGCCGAATAAACGTAAAAACTGGGGTTTTCGGTGGTGGAGGCAATAAGGGTTATATCGCCGCTTTCAATGTAGGAAAGGAGAATTTGCTGTTGCTTTTTGTTAAAATACTGTATCTCATCAAGGTACAAAACAATGCCGCCCTGAGCCTCTAACGTGTTAAGGGAGGCAATGATTTCCTTAATATCGGCGGTGGAGGCAACGGTGGCATTTAAATAATGCAGTTTTTTGCCGCAGGTGGCGGCAATAATATTTGCAACGGTGGTTTTGCCCACCCCTGAAGGACCGTAGAATATAAGGTTCGGAATTTGCCCCGATTCAATAATTCGGCGAAGCAGTTTGCCCTGACCTAAAATGTGCTTTTGACCGCACACCTCATCAATGGTCTTGGGCCGCACGCGGTCGGCAAGAGGCGATGACATTTTCTTTCCCTCCTTTAAAAAATTTATCTATCATTATTTTATAATAAGACAACTTCTTTTTCAAGTTTTTTAGACATACAATTACCTGAAAGGGAGTTTTTTATTATGAAAAAGGTGTTGTTTTTTAAAAATACGGCTCTGCTTACCGCAACCTCCCTTATTTTGCGGCTTTTGGGCATTGTTTTTAAGGTTTATTTAAGCGGCGCGGTGGGCAGTGAGGGCATCGGCCTTTATCAGCTTATTTTCTCGGTTTATATGTTGGCCAACACCTTCGCCTCCTCCGGGCTTACCGTGGCGGTGACACGCCTTATTGCCGATGAGCTGACCTTAGGCAGCGAAAACGGCGTTAAAAAAATTCTTTCAAGGTGCTGTTTTTTCGCCGCCCTTTTTGCTTTTTTAAGCGCTTTTGCGGTTTTTGTCTTTTCAAAGCCCATCGCCCTTTCCTTTATTGGTGATGAAAGGAGCCTGCCGGCACTTAAAACCCTTACCCTTTCCCTGCCGTTTATGGCAATTTCGGCCTGTGTCAGAGGCTATTTCACTGCAAGGCGCAAGGCGCTTCCCCCCTGCATTTCGGGGGTTTTCGAGCAGCTTATCCGCATTGGTGTCACCCTTAAAATTTTAAAACGGGCGGTGGGGGTAGAAAACGCCTGCACCGCAATTTTAACGGGCGACCTTGTGG
>JAZSBX010000012.1:0-5460 GCA_045602605.1 Acutalibacteraceae bacterium | reverse complement strand
ATACCTTGTTCGCACTTATTGACGGTAAGGTAAAATTTGAGCGCGTAGGCCGTGACCGCAAGCAGGTCAGCATTTACGCTGTAGAGCAGTAAAAAATTACTCCGAGTGAAATATAATTTTCACTCGGATTTTATTTTGTTGAAATATTGGGATAATAATCTCAAAAACGGAGATAAAATTTTATGTTTGTTGATGTTGCAAGAATTCATCTCAAAGCTGGAAACGGCGGTAACGGCGCCGTTTCCTTCCACAGAGAAAAATATGTAGCGGCAGGCGGCCCTGACGGCGGTGACGGCGGCAGAGGCGGCAATATTGTGTTTAAGGTTGATGATAATCTCTCAACCTTGGCAGATTTTCGCTACAAAAGAAAATATATTGCCGAAAACGGTGAAAACGGCGGTACATCAAGGTGCACGGGCAAAAGCGCTCCCGACCTTGTTATTTCGGTTCCCCGCGGCACCGTTGTTAAGGATTACGACACGGGTCGCATTATTGCCGATTTATCGGATGATGAGCCCGTTGTAATTGCCAAGGGCGGCAACGGCGGTTGGGGCAACCAGCATTTTGCCACCGCCACACGCCAAATTCCCCGCTTTTCAAAGCCGGGCAATCCAGGTGAGGAGCTTGATGTTAAGCTGGAGCTCAAACTTCTTGCCGATGTAGGCCTTATCGGCTTTCCTAACGTTGGAAAATCAACCCTTGTGTCGGTTGTAAGTCAGGCAAAACCTAAAATTGCCAACTATCATTTTACAACTTTAACCCCCGTTCTCGGCGTTGTGTCAATGGGGGAGGGCAGTTCATTTGTTATGGCCGATATCCCCGGCCTTATTGAAGGCGCAGGCGAGGGCGTTGGCCTCGGCCACGAATTTTTAAGGCATGTTGAACGCTGCAGAATGCTTCTTCACGTGCTTGACATTTCGGGAAGCGAAGGCAGGGACCCTAAAGAGGATTTTGAAATTATAAACCGCGAGCTTGCCGTGTTCAGCCAGGAACTATCAGGCAGAACGCAAATCGTTGTGGCTAACAAATGCGACCTTGTTGATGATGAAATAATTGAGGAATAAAGAGCATATTTTGAAAATAAGGGCTATCAGTTTTTCCCAATTATGGCGGCTATAGCCGAAGGCACCGATGCCCTTATCAAGGCGGTGGCCGAAGCCCTTTCAAAGCTTGAGCCAATCAAACGTTTTGAGGCCGAACCTGCACCCAAGGCCGATTACACCCTTGCCTCGAAAAAACGCACCTTTAATATCCGCGTGGTTGATGATGTGTTTATGGTTGAGGATGCGCCGTGGCTGATTAACGTTATGAACGATATCGACCCTGATGACTATGAGTCCCTTCAGTATTTCGAGCGTGTGCTTCGCTCCTCTGGTATCATTGACGCCCTTGTTAAAGCAGGCGTTAAAGAGGGCGACACCGTAAGCGTTTACGATATTGAATTTGATTACGTGCCTTAAGGTGATATAATGAATGCTAAACAGTTAAATCCTGCGTCCCTTGCATTTGTGGGGGACGCAGTTTATGAATTACTTGTGAGAGAGCGACTTTGTGAAATCAGTCGCCCCTCAAAGGAGCTTCACAGTTTATCGGTTAAGTTTGTAAGCGCCGCCGCGCAGGTGCAGGGATTCAAGGTTATCGAGCGCCATTTAACCGAGGAGGAACTTGAAATTTTTAAACGCGGCCGAAATTTTCACACTAAAAATTCCCCTAAAAGCGTTAGTGTGCAGGAATACCACATTGCCACGGGGCTTGAGGTACTTTTCGGTTTTTTACATATGTCAAATAAAAAAGAACGCCAAAATGAGTTGTTTTCTCTAATTTGGGAGGATTTTGCGGATAAACTATAACTATCATTTTGATAGGAGGCGTTTTTATGAAGAAAAAAGTGATTGCAGGTTTAAAGGATATGATTTTTTATGTTTTAGGCTCTGCAATCTATTCTTTTGCCATTGCTAACGTTTTATCTGCTGCTCAAATTTCCCCCGGAGGAATCACGGGAATTGCCACCTCTCTTAACTTTCTTTTCGGGCTTCCCGTTGGAATTATGACTTTTTTGCTTAACGTTCCGCTTTTTGCCTTGGGGCTTTACCGTTTCGGAATGGGCTTCGTTGCAAAAACGGTTTTGGCAACGGCAATTTCCTCGGTGTTTCTCGATTTGTGGGGCGCAGTTTTGCCCCATATCACCGTTAACCGAATTTTAGCGGCCGTTTTCGGCGGCATTTTAATGGGCCTTGGAATGGGCCTTATTCTCCTTCGCGGCGCCACAACGGGTGGCACTGATATTGCCGCAAAACTTATAAATCGTGCATTTCCACATATTTCGGTGGGTCGCTGTGTGCTTATAAGTGATATGGTGGTTGTAATTTTCGCCGCCTTTGTTTATGCAAATATTGAAAGCGCCCTGCTTTCGGTTATAACAATTTATGCCTCCTCAAGAATTATGGACGGCATTTTATACGGTGCCGACAGCGGCAAAATGATTTTCACCGTTTCCAAAAAAAGCGAGGAAATCGCAAGGAGTATTATGAGTGAAATCGGCCGCGGTGTAACCCTGCTCCCCGCCTTTGGCGGCTACACGGGCGAAGCGGTTAATTTGCTGGTTTGCGCTGTTAGAAAGCACGAAGTGGCAAGGGTGCACGGCATAATAAGCGGTGCTGACAGCCGAGCGTTTATAATGGTGTGTGAGGCAGGCGAAATTTTAGGCGAGGGCTTTAAATTGCCCAACACAAAAACAAAGGGATGATTATTGTTGAAAATTGATTTGGTGTTTGCGCTAACAGCCGCCCTGCTTGGCGTTGGCCTTGCAATGGATGCCTTTTCGGTTTCGGTGGCTGACGGCCTTTCGGAGCCTAATATGAAAAAGGGCAAGGTGTTCCTTATTTCAGGAGTCTTTGCCCTTTTTCAAGGACTTATGCCCCTTTTGGGCTGGTTTGTGGTTCACTGGGCGGTTGGCGCATTCAGAATTTTTGAGCCTATAATTCCATACATCGCTTTAGCGCTTCTTTTCTTTATTGGCGGCAAGATGCTTTATGAAGCAATTAAGTGCAACAGCACGGGCGAGTGCAAAGCCGAAAAGCTGACCGTGCCTTCACTGCTTATGCAGGGCGTTGCAACCTCAATTGATGCGCTGTCGGTTGGCTTCACCATTGCCGATTACGGTTTTTTAGAAGCCCTTGTTTGCGTGCTTATCATCGCAGTAGTCACCTTTGTTATCTGCTTCGTGGGGGCGAATTTCGGCAAGAAATTCGGAACATATTTTGCCGATAAGGCAGGAATAGTAGGTGGCGTTATCCTTATCGCCATTGGCATTTTTATCTTTATAAAATCGTTTTTTTAAATTTAATAAAAAGCAAACGGAGTTCTGATTTTCAGAACTCCGTTTTTATTTATGCCAGAACTTTCAGTTTATAAAGTTCTTCTGCGGCGAGGCGGGTTTTAGCAACTATATCGGTTTTGTATTTGGGGAAGCAATAGTAAAGAGCTTTGCTGTCGCCAATGCAGATAACATCGCCGATTTCATACCAAAAATAATCGGAATAAAGGCTATATGATGCGCTTGGGGGAGCCGAAAAATCAAGTTTCCCGTCACAGCCCTTAAGGGTGAAGCCGTTTAATGTATGGGTAAGGATTCCGCTTCCCACCTTGTAAACACATTTTGTGTCCACAAGCATCATAATGTCAACTTTAGTTTCTAAATTGTATGTACCGTTTTGCAGTTCCTCTTTCACACATTGTCTTTCCCAATTATACCAGTCGGGAACGTGGTTAAACTTTGCTTCAACGTTTTCGGCCTTTAAAAATCCCAACTCATCAAGGTGATACTGTGCGCCGCATTGGTCGCACACAATGTGTACACCTTCGCCCTTCATTTTGCCCTCACTCAAACAGTGGGGGCATTTGTAAAGCACGCGGTTAAGACCATCGGCGCGGAACTTTTCGGTAATCTTAATTTCGTTTTCCTGTTGCCAACGAAAGCCGTCAAAGGTAAACTGTTCTTTTAAAATTTCGTTTAACTCATCCACCGATTTGTTTTTTATATCTTCGGGGGACAATATATATTCCATTGTGGCGCTGACCTTAACCTTGCGCCTTTGCAGGCAGTTATAAAGGGGGTCTCGGGAAAAGGCGCCGTAAGTTTTAATCATAACAACGGGGATTTGAAGCATTTTAAGGCATTTCCCAAGGCTGTCGGGAAGTGTGGTTGCGGTGCCGTCAAAACTATAACTTGCCTCGGGGTAAATTAAAATGGAGGTGTTAAGTTTTTTAGCGCAATAGACCATATCACGAACCAGCACCGAATCGGTGATGAATTTTTTTGTGGGAACACAGCCCAAATTCCGCATAAGCCAGTTTTTGCCCACAAAGCCATCGGAGGTACAAATGATGTTAAAGGGCTTTGGATAAAGAATGTGGGACACAATTTTTAAATCAATAAAGCTTGAATGATTCATAAGATAAAGGCAGGGCTCACCTTTTTTAAGCCGTTCCATATTTATCTTTTTAAGGGTGAATTTCGTTGCAAAAAGGTCGGGAAGAGACACGATTTTAAGCAGCGTTCTGAAAAGAATATTGGGTTTTTTGGGGCGAATATGCTTTTCTTGAGGCATAGCCGCCACAGCCTCAAAGGGTAATGCCTTGGTCTTGATTTTCATAGACAACCTCTCCTCAAAAAATATTTTAACAAATTTAAAGTCTTTATGCAATATATTTTAAAAGAGTTCTAATTTTCGGCGGTGGGACATACCTTGTTTTAGGAATAAAAAAAGAGGGTGTAAAAAATGATAGAGATGAAAAGGGACAACCGCTTTGGCAGTGCTTTAAGGGTTTTGCCAATAAAAATGGCAAAAATTCTTGAAGGGCTGCCCGAAGGGGTGAAGAACGATACAAGGGAGATAAGACTGCGCCTTGGTGGACCTCTGTCGCTTACTGTAAGGGACAAATGCCTTTTTGTGGGGGAAAATTCCTCGGTTAGCGAAAGGCCTACATATAACACCGTTTACACTACAAAGGCGGATTTGGAGGAGACCTTTAAATTTTTGTGCCACGGCTCGGTTTACGCCCACAAAGATGAACTGAAAGAGGGCTATTTAAGAATGCCTATGGGCAACAGAGCAGGCATTTGCGGCAGAATAGCAGGGGACACGGTTAGCGAAATTTTTTCGGTGAACATAAGAATTGCGCGGCAGGTTTTCGGCGCGGCGGATGAAATTATGAAAAACTTTGATGGCGGCGGAGTGCTGATTTGCGGCGCTCCTGCTACGGGCAAAACAACGGTGCTCAGAGACCTTATCCGCCAACTTGCAAACGGGCAGTCAGGAAAGTTTTACAGGGTTTCGGTGGTTGATACAAGGGGTGAGCTTTCCGCCGCAGGGGAGTGTGGCAGTGAAAATGATTTGGGGGATGCGAGCGATGTGCTTTTGAGTGTGCAAAAGGCCAAAGGGATTGAAATTGCCGTTA
>JAZSBX010000011.1:0-5263 GCA_045602605.1 Acutalibacteraceae bacterium | reverse complement strand
CGGAACGACACTTAGGTCGTTCCCTACAAAATGCTGACGCATTTAATTTGTCCTTGATTTATAAGATTTCTCTTAAGAATCGTCGGGTCCTTTTTTGTCTCGTTGTTTAATTTTCAAGGTCCGTTTTTGGCACCCTGTTTTTGGGGTGCCCGATTATAATACCACAATGAGAAAAATTTGTCAACAGTTTTTTTAAAAAAACTTTCAAAATTTTTTCATAAATTTTGTGCATTATTTATATAGTATATTTTACCCATAAAAACACACAATATATAGTTTTTAAACAAGGCGTTCACGGAGAGAAATAAGTATCTTTTTCTCTTTTCTTGACACCTGAACCTGTGTCATTCCAAGGGTTTTTGCGGTTTGACTTTGAGTAAGTCCCCCGAAATAGCGCAATTTTATTATATCCTGCTCCTGCTTTGGCAGATAGGAAATAGCAACGGATAAATCAAGTTTATCCGAAAACTCCTCCTCTATACTAAGGGTGGGAATATTCAGTTCCCTTGTGCCCTCATCACTTTCATAGGTCAGCGATACCGTTGGCTGCGCGGCGCAAAAGGCTTCGGCCAGTTCCTCGCTGTTCACCTGAAGCCTTACCGCAAGTTCAGAAACGCTGACCTGCCTGCAAAGCTCGTTTTCCATTTTCTCCTTTTCCCTTGTGGCCTTTAAAAAAAGCTCCTTAAGGCTTCGGGACACCTTAACGGCGCCGCCGTCTCTGAACAGCCTTTTTATCTCGCCGAGAATCACGGGCACGGCATAGGTGGAAAAGCAAAGCCCGCGGGACTCATCAAATCCGTTGGCCGCCTTTATAAGTCCCACGCACCCTGCCTGAAACAAGTCATCGTAATCCGCGCCCCGACTGACAAAATGCTTACAGCAGGAGTGAACAAGCCCAAAATTTTGGGTTATGAAAGAATCCTTATCTTTCATGGGATTTTACCCTGACGCTTATCCTCTTTTTCATTGTAACGGTGGTGCCGCGGCCCACCTTTGAGGTCACCTTAAGGCTGTCCATAAAACTTTCCATAACCGCAAAGCCAAGGCCTGCCCGCTCTCCCCCTGCGGTGGTGAAAAGAGGCTCCTTTGCCTTTTCAATGTCCTCAATGCCACAGCCTGTGTCCCTCACCTTAACCGAAACCACATTATCGGGAAAAATTTGAACGGTTATGTAAATTTTTCCAATAGTGTCCCTGTAGCCGTGAACAATGCAGTTGGTCACCGCTTCGGACACGGCGGTTTTAATATCGTTTATTTCTTCAAGGGTGGGGTCAAGGCAGGTCACAAAGGCCGAAACCGCGCTGCGGGCAAAAGCTTCGTTTGTGGACCTTGACAGCATTGTGAGTGTGAAACTGTTTATTGCTTTCATAGTTTTGTTGCATCTCCTTTTTCAAGTCTTGCAAGGCGTTCAATGCCTGCAAGGCGCATTACCTTATATAACGATTCGCTGGCACCGCTAACGTGCAAAACGGCGCCCTTCTTTTTTGCTGTGGCATAGCGCCCCATAACGAGGCCGATGCCTGAACTGTCCATAAACGTTACGCCGCTGAAATCCAGCACTAAAAGTGTGAGCACGCTGTTTTCAACTGCGCTATCAATTTCCTTTCTTATGCCTGCGGCGGTGTGATGGTCGATTTCGCCGCTTAAAAAAGCCGTAATAACCTCACCCGTTACATCAATTTTTACCAATTTGTTCACCTCTTTTTAAAAAAATAAAAAACAAGCCGCTATTACATATAATATAATAACGGCTTGTCCCTAAATAATTTGTCGTATTCAGTTGTCGAATTCTTAAATATTTAAAAGTTTATTTCTGATGGCGGAGGCAAGGTAAAGAGAGCCAAATACAAAAACAGGTTTCCCCTCTGATAACCGCACCGCTTTTTCTATTGCATCATCATAATTTTCGGCAATAAAACAGTTTTCACAATAAGGCCGTGCAAGACTCATTAACGCCTCGGCCGAAATTGAACGGGGATTTTCCGAAACGGTGACGGTGATAACGTTTTTGCAATTGGGCAACAGGGTTTTAAGCACCTCGCCGCAGTCCTTATCCGCCATCATTCCCACAACGGCGGTGATTTCACCCGAATAATTTTCCATAACACTTTTAAGGGCGTTTGCGCCATCGGGATTGTGGGCGCCATCCAGAACAATAAGGGGATTTTTGGAAATAATTTCACACCTTGCGGGGAAAACGGTTTCCTTAATTGCGGTCTTTAAAATTTCCTCACTCACGGGCAAGGCATTTTTAACCGTTTCAATAACACCCAGCGCATTGTTCACCTGGTGAAGCCCTGCCAGCGTGGTTTCGTATTTTTCACCCTTATATATAAATGTATTACCGAAAATATCCGAGGATAAAATTTTTAAATCCTCTTTGCTTGGAACAACGAGGCTGTCGGTGTGTGATTTTATCACCCTAAAAACCTCCGACTCCTGCGCCATATCGGTGACTGTGAGCCCGCGATTTTTAATAATTCCGCATTTTTCGGCGGCAATTTGCTCTAAAGTGTCACCCAGCACCCCCGTGTGGTCAAGGGAAACGTGGGTTATAACCGAGCAAAGCGGTTTTTCAATTATGTTAGTGGCATCAAGCCTGCCCCCAAGACCTGTTTCAAGAATGACAATATCGCATTCCTTTTCGGCAAAATAGCAAAACGCCGCCGCCGTGATAAACTCAAACTCGGTAAGCGTTACGCCCGTATCCCGAACCTTTTGAGCCGTTAAGGCAAAATCGGTTTTTTCAATCATTTGGCCGTTTAACTGAATTCGCTCTCTGAAATCGGTAACGAAGGGGGAAATGTAAAGTCCCACCTTGAGCCCTGCCTTAACGTACACGTTAGAAAGCATTGTGGCGGTGGAACCCTTGCCGTTGGTGCCTGCAACGTGAATGAATTTCAAACTGTTTTGGGGGTTGCCGAGTTTTGCCATAACCTCGGTCATTCTATCAAGGCCAGGCTTTGAGCCGAAAACCAAGAGAGAATGAACATAGTTTAAAGCCTCATCGTAATTCACATAGGACACCTGCCTTTTAAAGGGATTTTTTGAATTTTTTTAGGGAAACTAATTTTGAGGTGATAAAAATGAAAAAAGAAAAGAAAGAGAAGTTTCCCGTTATAAACAGGGAGGTCGCTCTGGCGGATAACGGAACCTTCTATCATAAACCCATTCGTATTCCTGCCGTGGTGGATGAAAATGGAATTGTTATGCCAAACGGCAAAAATTCCAAGAGGCAACCGCAAAACCGCCAAGAACCCCTGATTTAACACAAAAGTTTTTGGGCGGCAAATTTTGCCGCCCTTTTTGTTACATTTTAGATTTAATGTTATCAATACTGCTTTTAAGCAGTTCGATTTTTGCAAGCACCTTTTGAAGCTGCTCTCTTTGCTCGCTGATAAGTTTTTCGGGCGCCTTGGCAATAAAGCCGGGGTTGTTAAGCTTCCTTTCAAAGAATTCCTTATCAACCATTGCCTTTTCCATATCCTTATTTAGTCGCTTAAGCTCCGCCTCAAAATCAACAAGGTCGGCCAAAGGAATATAAATTGTGGCATAATCCGTTACAACCTGAACGGCATCGGCAACATCCAGGCCATCAGCCGTAGCACTTACATTAGCGGAGGAGGCGAAGGCAAGCTTGCAAATGTAGGGCGCGCCCAATTTGAAGATATCCTCGTTTTCGCTGACAACGAAAACCTTTGCCTTCTTTGAGGGGGGAACGTTCATTTCGGCGCGGCGGTTACGAATTGCGCGAATGGCCTGCATAATGCGTTCAAAATGCTCGCTCTCGGTGGGGAAGTTAAGTTTTTCATCATAGGTAGGCCACTTAGAAACCATAATTGCCTCGCCGCTGTGGGGCAATGACTGCCAAATTTCCTCGGTGATAAAAGGCATAAAGGGATGAAGAAGTTTTAAAAGTCCCGAGAAAACGTAGATAAGCACCGCGCGAGCCGAATCGGCAAGCTCCTTTTCCATTGAAAGGCGGGATTTTGCAATTTCAATGTACCAATCGCAGAAAATATCCCAAATGAAATCATAAAGCTTTTGAATGGCAAGACCCAACTCGTATTTTTCCAGGTTATCGGTAACCTCGGCAACCAGGTCGTTATACCTTGATAAAATCCACTTATCCTCAAGAGAAAGTTCTTTAGGCAAGGGCATTTCATCGGTGCTTTCAAGATTCATAAGCAAAAATCTTGCGGCATTCCAAATTTTGTTTGCAAAGTTACGGCTTGCTTCCACTCGCTCGGGGATATAACGCATATCGTTACCGGGGCTGTTACCCGTTGCAAGAGAGAAACGCAAAGCATCGGCGCCAAAGGTGTCAATAACCTCAAGGGGGTCAACGCCGTTGCCAAGGGATTTTGACATTTTTCTGCCCTGTGAGTCACGAACAAGGCCGTGGATAAGCACGGTGTCAAAGGGAACCTGTCCCGTTTGCTCAATACCTGAAAACATCATTCGCATTACCCAGAATGGGATAATGTCATAACCCGTAACAAGGGTGTTTGTGGGATAATAGTGTTTAAAATCCTCGGTTTCTTCAGGCCAGCCAAGTGTGGAAAACGGCCAAAGGGCAGAGGAAAACCAGGTGTCAAGCGTGTCGGGGTCCTGAATTATATTCTTACTGCCGCAGTGTTTACAGGCGGCAGGCTCGGTTTTAGCAACCGTGATTTCGCCGCAATCGGCGCAGTACCACGCGGGAATGCGGTGGCCCCACCAAAGCTGACGGGAAATGCACCAATCGCGAATGTTCTCAAGCCAATGGAAATAAACCTTTTCAAAACGCTGGGGAACAAACTTGGTTTCGCCGTTTTTAACGGCATCAATGGCAGGTGTTGCCAGAGGCTTCATTTTAACGAACCACTGTTTGGAAATGCGAGGCTCAACGGTGGAGGAACAGCGATAGCAGGTGCCCACGTTGTGGGTATGGTTCTCAACGCGAACAAGTGCACCCTCCTTTTCCAAATCGGCAACAATGGCCTTTCTTGCTGCGTAGCGGTCCATACCTGCATATTTAGGATAATCGGAGACGATTTTCGCATCATCGGTCATAACGTTAATAACAGGAAGGTTATGGCGGAGGCCTACCTCGAAGTCGTTGGGGTCGTGTGCAGGGGTGATTTTAACAACGCCCGTTCCGAAATCCATTTCAACATAGTCATCGGCAACAACGGGAATTTCCCTGCCCACAAGGGGAAGGATTATGGTTTTCCCGATAACACCCTTGTATCTTTCATCACCGGGGTTTACGGCAACTGCA
>JAZSBX010000010.1:0-3014 GCA_045602605.1 Acutalibacteraceae bacterium | reverse complement strand
ACCTTCATATCATATTTACGGCAGGCATCAACAAATTCTCTGACAACGTCACCCTTGCCGTTTTTCCAGGGGGTGTTTTTAACCGAATAATCGGTGTAGGCCGAGGGCCAATTGGCAAAGCCATCGTGATGCTTGCAAATGAGAACGGCATATTTAGCGCCTGCATCCTTTATGGTTTTAATCCATTCATCGCAGTCAAGGTCGGTTGGATTAAATGTGGAAAGCTCCATATGGTCCATATCCCAGTCTCTGTGACCTTCGTTAAAGGTGCGGATGCCGAAATGGAAAAACACACCAAATTCCCAGTCTAAAAATTCAAGCTGCTCTTTTTTAATGTTAATCATTTAATTTGCTCCTTTTTGCAGAAAAATGCTCGAATTAAGCCTTTGACAACTGTATTATATCATAGCTCGCCGCAAATTAAAAGGGTTTTTAGAAAGAATAGCCAAAATTTAATTGATATTGCATAGGGCAATTTTTTATGTTACAATAAAAACAGTAAAGCATAGTAGAGGGGCACCGTTTTGGATATTAAGGAAAAAGCGTTAAATAAGCATTATGAGTGGCAGGGTAAAATCGAGGTTATTTCCCGAACAAAGGTGGAAAACAGCGAGGATTTATCGGTGGCGTACACCCCCGGTGTGGCAAGCCCTTGTCTTGAAATTCAAAAGGATTATAATAAATCCTTTGAACTTACCCGCCGACGGAATCTTATCGGCGTTATAACCGATGGCTCGGCAGTTTTGGGCCTTGGTAACATTGGCCCCGAGGCAGGAATGCCCGTTATGGAGGGCAAATGCGTTCTTTTTAAGGAGTTTGCAGGTGTTGATGCGTTTCCGCTTTGCATTCGCTCGAATGACGTTGATGAAATTGTTAATACAATTTATAACATTTCAGGTTCCTTCGGTGGTATAAATCTTGAGGATATTGCCGCGCCACGCTGTTTTGAAATTGAAAGAAAACTTAAAGAGCGTTGTGACATTCCCGTTTTTCACGATGACCAGCACGGCACCGCCATTGTCGTTGCGGCGGCAATGCTTAACGCCCTAAAATGTGTTAAAAAGGATATTGGCAAAATCAAATGCATTATCAATGGCGCAGGCGCCGCAGGCACCGCAATCGGCAAGCATTTGCTGAATTTAGGGCTTAAAAACCTTATAATGTGCGATAAATTCGGCGCTATTGCAAAGGGAATGGATAATTTAAGCGATGCCCATAAAGAACTTGCCGAAATCACTAACCCAAAGGGCGAAACGGGTACCCTTGCTGATGTTTTAAAGGGCGCCGATGTGTTTATCGGTGTTTCCGCGCCTGATATAGTAACCAAGGAAATGGTCTCGGCAATGGCTGAAAAATCCATTGTTTTCCCAATGGCAAACCCCACACCCGAAATTATGCCCGATGAGGCAAAAAAGGGCGGGGCATACATTGTTGGCACAGGCAGGTCGGATTTCCCAAATCAAATTAACAACGTGCTTGCTTTTCCCGGTATCTTCCGCGGCGCTTTAGATGTGAGAGCAAGTGATATTAACGACCAAATGAAAATGGCGGCATCCTACGCTATAGCTTGCCTTGTGTCTGAAAATGAATTAAGCAGGGAATATATCTTACCAAAGGCATTTGACAAACGAATTGCGCCTGCCGTGGCTAAAGCAGTGGCCGAGGCGGCGATTAAAAGCGGCGTAGCGAGAAAATAAAAAAACAAAACCTCTTTGGAAACTCCAAAGAGGTTTTTAAATTTGCTATATAACTTAAAATGCGATTAACCGTTTACGTTATAATGTGCATTCATTTTGTTAACTGCCTTGAACATTTTATGTAAATACACAAAAGGTCCCACAACTATAAGACTGCCAAGAACATTCCAAAGCCAGAAGTCTGCAGCGCTGAAATTGTATGCTACGCCACGGCGTTTAAGCTCGGCACCGATACGGTTAGAGATTTTATGGTACCAAACAATACCTGCAATGCCAAATGTGATGGGTGCAACGATAAAGGCCAATAAACAAAAATGCATTGTTTTTTTGCCATCATATCTGGATGCAACAATGTTGATGTCGTTAGAAACAGCAGACATAACAACCAAGGGATAAATGCCCAAAGTAACTATTGAAAGTAAAATAGTTTTTAGTAAACCTTTGTTTGTTTTGAGCTGGCCAACGGGGGCGGTGTTTACAACATTTTCCATAACAAAACCTCTTTTCTTTAATTCAAGCCAAAAACCATTAAATATGAACGATTTGTTAACTTGTAATTTTATTATAATAATATCCTCGACAAAAGTCAACAAAAAACCCGCCCGGGTTTCCTCGGGCGGATAGTTTTGTTTATGAAATTATATCTTATTTCATATCCTTGATAGCAGCCTGTGCGGCGGCAAGGCGTGCGATGGGCACGCGGAAGGGTGAGCAAGATACGTAGTCAAGGCCAATCTTATGGCAGAACTCAACGGAAACGGGGTCGCCGCCGTGCTCACCGCAGATACCGCAGTGGATAGAAGGACGAGCCTTCTTACCGAGGGTAACAGCCATATCCATAAGTTTGCCTACGCCGTTCTGGTCAAGCTTTGCGAAGGGGTCGTTTTCGTAAATCTTGGTGTCATAGTAAGCAGAAAGGAACTTACCTGCATCGTCACGGCTGAAGCCGAAGGTCATCTGGGTAAGGTCGTTAGTACCGAAGCAGAAGAACTCAGCCTCTTTAGCGATTTCATCAGCAGTAAGGCAAGCGCGGGGGATTTCCATCATAGTACCAACTTCGTACTTGAGCTCTACGCCTGCAGCAGCAATTTCCTTCTCGGCAGTTGCAACAACAACGTTCTTAACGAACTTCATTTCCTTAACTTCACCGGTTAAGGGAATCATAATTTCGGGAACGATGTTCCAGTCGGGATGAGCCTTCTTAACGTTGATAGCTGCGCGGATAACAGCAGCAGTCTGCATTTTAGCAATTTCAGGATAGGTAACTGCAAGACGGCAGCCACGGTGACCCATCATGGGGTTGAACTCGTGGAGAGA
>JAZSBX010000009.1:0-10448 GCA_045602605.1 Acutalibacteraceae bacterium | reverse complement strand
CGCCGTTGCCCTTGCCGAAAAGGGCAGTAGCGCGCTGACCACCGCCAAGGCCTACCGCGAGCAGGTATTTTCGGCAATGGAGGCGCGCAGATACAGTGTTGACAGCGCCGAAGCCCTTTGCGTTGCAAGGGCCTGCCCTTTCCCGAAATACAGCGAACTGCTTTTCGGAATTTGATAAAAAATGCCGGCAGGAGTTTTCTTGCGCGATTTTCATCACACAAAAATGCGGATTACCAAAACAGGTAATCCGCTTGTTTTTATCGGTTATTATTGTCCTTTTTGTTGTCGTATTTATTGTTATCGTTTTTGTTCTGATTATTTTTGTTTTGGTCGTTCTTGTTTTTGTTCTGCTCAAACTTTCTGTTTTTGTCATCCATAAAAAATTCACCCCGCTTTCTTCACAAATAGTTTTTGCTGAGAAAACGGGGTTTATTCGTGGGTTTTATTTGAAATCAATTTTGCAGGAGAATAGCGTTTCGGTTTGGTTTTCGCCCTTTGCTAAAACCGAATTTTCTTCACGCTTTAAGAAAAGGCGAAGTTTATCACCGCATTTAACCTCGCGGTGATAATCAATTTGCATGGCGCAAATTTCCTCGTTTTCGGCGGGTTCGAGTTCATTCAGAACAAAATTCGCGTATTTCGTGTTGTTAACGTGACCGTTTAAATCAATATCGCAAAATTGGGGTTTCACTAAAACAAAATTTTCATCAAAATCGCATTTGGGAATTTTTGAAAATTTGCCTTCAAAGGATTTTTTTGTAAGAAAGTCAATAGGTGGGTAGGCATCGGTTGCGGGCATAAATTTGCGCAAAACCGAGTGCATAAACACCCATTCGCTACTGCCCCGAATTAAGAGTTCGCCATCTTCGGAATAGATTTCATACTCCCTTTGCAGCGTGACCCTTGAGGGGCTGAGTGGCCAGGTTACAACCTTAACACTTGTGTGGGTTTGGGGATTTTTGAGAATTTCAAATTTAACCTTTGTTATAACCCACATAAGGTCTTTTTTAAGCATTTCATCAAAGCCGATGCCAAGCCGGTTTGCATGGGCGCCTGCAACCTCCTGAAAAATGTCAAGAACGGCAGAGGGCAAAAGCCTTGAATAACGGTCGAAATCGCAGGTGCGAAGCGGGAAAGTTTGAGTATAAAAATTATTCATTTTAAACCTCGTTTAAAAATAAGGAACGGGCATTACCGTTTGTTATTTTCAGCACTTCTTCGGTGCTCATATTTTTAATTTCGGCAATTTTTTGGGCGGTGTAATAAATAAGGCCCGAATGGCAGGTTTTACCTCTAAAGGGCTCGGGCGCAAGGTAGGGCGCATCGGTTTCAAGGAGAATTTTCTCAATGGGCGTGGTTTTGACAACCTCTTTTACAGTTTTTGAGTTTTTAAAGGTAACCACACCGCCAACACCGATAAACATACCGAGATTAAGAATTTCCCTTGCCATTTCCACGCTTCCCGAAAAGCAGTGCACAACGCCTTTGGGTTTTAGTTCCTTCAGAATTTGAAGGGTGTCACCGTGGGCGTCACGGTCGTGAACGATAACGGGCAAATCGAGGCTGTTTGCAAGGCAAATCTGCTCTTTAAAATAGGCTATCTGTTCCTCTTTTCTGGAGGTGTCCCAATAATAATCAAGACCGATTTCACCCACCGCCACAATCTTTTTTTCTTTTAAAATTTCGGCAAGGGCTTCAATGTAAGGCTTCATTTCACCCTCGGGGAGATTTTGGGGATGAAAGCCTGCGGCGGTAAAGCAAAAGGGGAGGGTTTCCGAAAAGGAAAGGCATTTTTTTGCCGACTCAAGGTCAACAGCGCAGTTTATAACGTGGCTGACACCCCATTTTTCGTTAAGGTCCCTTAATGTTTCAATGGGGGTTTTAAAACGGGAATCATCAAAATGGGCGTGGGAATCGAAAATGATTTTTTTACAAAGGGGTGTCATTATCTCACCTTGCTGCCGGGATTTACGCCATCTACAAAAATCACCTTAACATTATCCTCACCAGCATCGGCGGCAAGAATCATTCCGTTTGACTCCACACCGCAAAGAACGGCGGGCTTAAGGTTTGAAACCACAATAACGGTGCGACCGATTAAATCATCAGGGGTGTACCATTTGGCAATTCCCGAAGCCACAATTCTTGGGGTGTCGCTACCGTCATCAAGGGTGAGTTTTAAAAGCTTTTTAGCCTTTGGAATAGGCTCGCAGGCAACCACCTTTGCGGTTTTAAGTTCTACCTTGGCAAAATCATCAATGCCGATTTGGGCGATGCCTTCGGGTGTTGCCATATTTTCATTTTCTTTCTTTGCGGCGGCCACCTTTTTGAGCCTTTCATTTTCAAGCTCGGCTAAAACCTTGTCGGTGTCAAGGCGGGCAAAGAGAGGCTCTGCGGTGCCAACAGAGTAGCCTTTAGCGGCGCCGAATTCGAGAGTTTTATCATCACTGCAAAGGAATTTGGCGATTTTTTCACTGCTTTCGGGCATAATGGGGCAAAGGAATAGGCCGAGAAGGCGAATTCCCTCAAGAAGGTTGTACATAACAGCTTCCAAAAGGCCCTTATTGTTTTCATCTTTAGCAAGCACCCAGGGGGCAGTTTCATCAATGTATTTATTAAGGCGTTTCGCAAAGGTCATAACAGCATTGGCGGCATCGGCATTTCTGAATGCATCCATAGCCTTTAAATAATCGGTAATAGCGACATTTGCGCACTGCCTTAAATCGCCGTCAAACTCGGTGGAAGCAGCGGTGCGGTTAACGTGGCCGCCGAAATATTTATTGGTCATTGCAATGGAACGGTTTACAAGGTTGCCAAGGTTGTTTGCAAGGTCGGTGTTATAAACGGTGACAAAGGCATCGTTTGTAATGTTGCCATCCTGCGCAAAGGGAATCTGGCTTAAAAGGTAATAACGAACGGCATCGGCGCCAAAACGGGCGGCAAGCTCATCGGCATAAATAACGTTGCCTTTTGACTTGCTCATTTTATCCTCGCCGAAAAGCACCCAGGGGTGGCCTAACACCTGTTTGGGCAGGGGCTCACCCAGAGCCATTAAAACAATGGGCCAATAAATCGTGTGGAAACGAACGATATCCTTGCCGATAACGTGCAGGTCGGCAGGCCAAAACTTTTTGTAAAGTTCGCCGCACTCTTTTTCGGGATGGTAGCCAAGACCTGTGATGTAGTTGGAAAGGGCGTCAATCCAAACATAGATAACGTGCTTTTCATCAAACTCAACGGGCACGCCCCATTTAAAGGATGAACGGGAAACGCAAAGGTCGGAAAGACCCGGTTTTAGGAAGTTATTTATCATTTCATTCTTTCTTGATTCGGGCTGAATGAAATCGGGGTGCTCCTCAATGTATTTTAAAAGGTCATCCTGGTATTTGCTTAATTTCAGGAAATAGGCTTCTTCCTTTGAGTCAATAACCTCGCGGCCGCAGTCGGGACACTTGCCGTCAACAAGCTGGGATTCGGTGAAGAAGGATTCGCAGGGAACACAGTATTTTCCCGAATATTCGCTCTTGTAAATATCGCCTTTTTCGTAAAGCTTTTTAAAGATTTTCTTAACTGCCTCCTCGTGGTCGGCATCGGTTGTGCGGATAAAGCGGTCGTAGGTTACGTTCATACTGTTCCACACGGCTTTGATTTCATCTGAAATACCGTCTACATAAGCCTTAGGCGAAATGCCTTTTTCCTTTGCATACTCCTCAATTTTTTGGCCGTGTTCATCGGAACCCGTGAGGAAATGAACATCAAAACCTTGCATTCTTTTATAGCGCGCAATCATATCGGCAAGAACAATGTCGTAAACATTGCCGATGTGGGGCTTACGGGAAGCGTAGGCTATGGCCGTTGTGATATAAAATGTTTGTTTTTCCATAATATTTAATGTCTCCTTTGAGAACTTAATTGTTGTTTTGTTGGGCTCGCATTTCATTGAGCCTTTTTTCATCGGCGCCAACGCCTGCCATAATAATCGCATAAAGGGCGGCGGTCTGAATCCAGAGCATTGTCATATCAATAAGGCTGTGAACGAAAACTGCTGCCGTGAGGGCTAAAATAAGAGCGCTTATGTGTGAACGGCTAACATAAGATTTGCAGTAAAGCAGGCGCCTGAAATAAAGAACTAAAAATACAACAAGGGTAAGCGTGCCTGCAATACCAAAACTTAAAACAGGCTCTAAAAATATGTTGGGCGCGTGGGTGGTGGGATATGCCGGGGAAAAATCAGCGAACATATGGTAATAGGTTAAAAAGCCCTTTCCGAAAACAGGATTAAGCTTTATTGCTTCAATGCTAAGCTCCCAAATGCGAAGTCGGTTTTGCAGGGTTTCTGATGATTCGCTGAAGCGGGGGATAATATCGGGCGCAAAATAAATAATTGCGCAACAGAATGAAACAACGATAAGGAAAATGCTTAAAACATTGTGCTTGTTGGTAAGTGATAAAAGCACGGCAACGGCGATAAACAGTTCCACCCAAGCAAACATACTTCCACTGAAATATAACGGAAAAGCGCAAACTGCAGCCGTTATGTAATAAAAAAGTTGATTTCCCTGTCTTGCAATAACCTTGTAGGCGCAAATTATAATTACCGCCGCCATTACTGTTGCAAGGTAGTTCGGGTTAAAGAAAAGGCCGGAGCAACGGTAATGCGGGATTTTCCAAAAGCAAATGCGCTCAATAATAACATAAACCGACACGAAATAGGAGCAAACACAACAAAGTTTAAGGCAGGTTTCGTATATTTTTGCGTTCATTACCGAGTGGGCAAAATGCCCCGTAGTGAAAATTGCGAAAGCGCCGAAGGAGCAAAGCAGGCCAATCCAATTACCGTTTATTGCCGCCACAATGGCGGTGAGCAGGCAAAAGGTATAGCCCACGAAGCGGTACTTAAGGGGTTTGAGTTTTCGGCGGTATTTTCCGTTTATAAGCGCCGTCAAAGCAATAACGACAAGCACGGCGGCGGCTAAGACATAGTGAACAAAAATGCTGACAGTAAGGGCGTAAAGTAAAATTTCATCCTGTCCAAAAGCCTTAAAGTTAATTAAGTTTTTCAATTTTTCAGGCACCCACGGTCACCCTCTTTTTGTGATTTATTTATAAAAAACATTCAAAATGCTACTTAAAATAAGAAGCGCGGCTTCGAAAATTACGGCGTGGAAACCGTTAACCGAAATCTCACTGCCCGTGACACCTAAAGAAATGATGATAAGCGCGGCAAGAGAAGCGGCAACGATATGTAAAATTCGCCAAAGGGAAATTGCTTTTTTAGTTTTAATGGCGGTTAAAATAATTGAGGAAAGCACCGCCGAGCGCCGCAGGAAAACGGCAGGCGCGTGGGAGGTTTTTGTATAGTTTACCTGGGTTTTGTACATATGAATTCCCGAATCGGTCATAATCTTAATGGAGTCGGGGTCGAGAGAGAAATAATCGCAAAGCATTTGCTCGCTAATGTTGGAGTCACAGTTGTTTACGAGAATTGTAACACCGATGTTGCACAGCTTCGCAAGCTCTTTTGCAACACGCGGGCTAACGTTATATTTTATAACAAGCAACGCGCAAGCCTTTTGACCGCTGGCAACGTAAACGGGGAAAAAGCCCTGGCGCATAATTTTTTTATCAACCTCTAAACTCGGCAGTTTAATTCCGTGCGCCTCAAGAAGGGTGCGGTTACCGATGAACAGGCGGCGGTCTTTAACCCAGCCTGTGATACCAAGCTGATTTTCATATTTAACCGAGTCGGCCTCGGGCAAGGCTTTGGCCGCATCGGTGGCGGCAATATCAGCAAAAATATCGGCAAGGGGGGAGTTAAGGTGTGAGGTTATTGCGGCGGCATCAAGCAGGGTTTCATCAATAGAATTGTCAGATAAAACCTGCAGGCTGTGAAGGGTTACGGTGCCGCGTGGGAAGAAATCGGTGGAGTGCAAAACGCAGGCGTTAGCAGAGTCAATGCGGTTAATGGCCTTTTTGCCCGAAATCATTGCGCCGAATTTGTTCAGTTTTTTGGAAGCGGAACAAAGGGGAATAATGTCGCAGGCAAGGGCTGTGGGGGCAACCAGCAGGGACATAACAAGAAATGCGGTGAGCATTCCCATTTCGGTGGTTTGTGACATTCCGACCGACAGGCCGCCTAGAATTGCGGCAGCCGCAAAGACAACCGACAGGATAAAGAATCCACCTTCAAACTCCATTGGCGCAGTAGCGTTTTTCATATAGTCGGTTACGTTTGTGGTTTCCTTGGCCGCAGTTACAAGGACATCACCATCAATAACGTTTCTCGCCATTGCAAAGGTGGTGGGGCGGTCGCCAATAAGGGTGACTGCGTTTTTCCGCTTTGTGTTGGCGATAATTTTAAAATTACTGATAAGGTAAGAGGATTTTTTAAAATAAAGAATGCCCCTTGAAGCCAAAAGGAAACAGCAAAGTAAAATCGTGTAGCCAAAGGTGGCCTGACTAGCGAGGGAAAGGCAGGCTGAAACAACACCCACGGCAATGGTTAAAATTATGGCTAAATCGGGTGTTACCGTTTTGGATAAAAGACCTTTAAAGGCGCCATAAAACATTTCCCAGCTTGCAACAAGGCAAAGGGTCAAAAATGCAAACTGCAGTCCTATAAAAAGATTGGGTGTTGCCGCAAGGGCCATTTCTATTTCGGGAATGCAAAAAATTCCCGAAAGAATGAGTCCCAGCACCGAAATAAGGGAAGCGAAGAAATGGTTTCTTTTATCCTTTTTAAGCTTTACGCCAATGCGCTTGGCATCGGCAATGCTTTTATATTCATCCTCGGGCACAAATTTATCCTTTTTGGGGTCGGCGCCGAAAATATCGGCAAGAATTTTTTCCTCGTTTTGAGAATTATCGGTTTGGGAAATGCTGGATTTCAAATCGGTTACGCGTGTAAAGGTCATGGTGCTTTTGCCCGAATCCGAGGCAATGTCAAAACGCTGGGTAAACTGCGTGGTGGAGAAAATGTCCCGATTTTCTTTTGAATCATCCGCCTCTGTCGAGGGGTCGCTGTCAATATCGGAAAGCACGGGGATTTTTGCAAAATCGGCGCGGTCCATAACAATGGTTTCAGACTGCGCTGTGGGCGCAACTTTTTTAGGCGCTTCATCCGCCGCGGATTTTTCGGGCTCTTTTTTAATCTCGGTTTTAACCGCGATGGCTTCATTTACCTGTTTTTTTGCCTTTTTAATGCCGAGAATACTGTCAATGCTTTCGAGAATGTATGTGGGTTCCGCCTTAATATCGGCGCTGCCGCCACCGTCAAGAATGAAGGGCGTGCATTTTTCCAAAAGATTTGTGGTCTTTTTTGCTTTTTCTTTTGCCTTTTGTTCGGCAAGCCGTTTTTCCTCTTCCTCTTTTTCCTTTAAAAGCCGTTGCTTTTCCTTTTCAGCCTCGGCCTCGGCCTGCTTTAAAACACGGTCGCGCAGGGCATCAATAGGACTTACAGAGGCATCGCCCGTCATAGGAATAGAGGTGTTTTGAGGCTCGCTTTTTTCAACCTCATTTACGGTTAAAACGTGTTGAGGCACTTTCGGCGCCCCCGCCTTGGTATTTTTTTGCGCCTCGGCATAAAAATCCTCGGCCTCTTCGTTTGCATTATAATTTTCGCAAAAATCAAGGTCTTTTTTTCTTGAAAACCAACCCATAGTTTTTATCCACCCAAAAAAGTTTTTTAATTGTTTCGGCTTTTAACCACTTGGTACATAAGCACGCCTGCGGCAACCGAAGCGTTAAGAGAATTTATTTTTCCAAACATCGGCAGGGAAATAATACCGTCACAGCTTTCTCTGACAAGCCTTCCCATTCCCTTTCCCTCATTGCCGATAACAATGGCGGTGGGGGAGGAGAAATCGGTTTTTGTGTAGTCCTCGCCATCCATATCGGCGCCGAACACCCAAACACCCTGTTTTTTTAATTTTTCAATTTCGTTTACAAGGTTTGTAACACGGGCAACGGGTACGTATTCAAGGGCGCCGCTTGCCGATTTTGCCACCGTTACGTTGAGTGATGCGCTGCGCCTTTTGGGGATAATTACCCCGTGTGCGCCGCAACACTCGGCCGTTCTGATTATTGCGCCAAGGTTGTGAGGGTCCTCAATTTCATCACAGATAATTATGAACGGAGCCTCGTTTTTTTTCTTTGCAAGGTTTAAAATATCCTCAACAGTTGAATAGGCCTGCTGCGCAATCATAACGCCCACACCCTGGTGGTTTGCGTGACCGCAAAGGAAATCAAGCTTTTGGGCAGGCACCTCCTTAATGGGAATGCCACGGGCGGAGCACTTGGCAATTATTGAAGCCACCGAGCCGCCCGCCACGCCTTTAACAACGAGTAAACGGTCAATTTCACGGCCTGAACGCACCGCCTCCATAACGGAATTGCGGCCAACGATTATGTTCATGTCTTGTTCCTGGGTTTTACCAATTTGTCTTTCTTCCATTTAGAACAAAACCTCTCTTTATTAAATAATACTTATACAAAGTATATTATAGCATACATTATCACAAAATAAAAGAGTAAACTGGAAGAAAATTTTGTTAGGGTAGAGCGAATAATCCGAACCCGCCTCAAAGAGGCTAATTTCGGCGCTTTTTACCATTCCATTCTTGCAAGGCGTCAGCCTTACTGTGCCTGTGCTGAATAAAAATCACTCGAAATCTTCTCTCTTTGAGGTCAAAGATTTTTAAAAGAGCGGATTTTTGTTTAGACGAGGCACAAAACGCAGTTAATCCTTGATGGATTAACGAGTATTTTAACAAAGTATGAGCGAAAATCCGCCTTTTAAAAACGAAGTTTGGATTATTCGCTCTACCCTAAAGTAAAGGAGTTTTAGTTTTGAGCAAAATAGTTGAAATTAATGCCTATGAAATGCTTGATTCAAGGGGTAATCCCACCGTTGGCGCCGAGGTTGTAACCGAGTGCGGCGCTAAAGGCTTTGCCCTTTGCCCATCGGGTGCATCAACGGGAATTTATGAGGCCATAGAGCTTCGTGACGGGGATGAAAACAGATATTTCGGCAAGGGCGTTTTAAAGGCGGTTGCCAACATTGAAAGAGCCATCGCGCCCAAGCTTATTGGCATAGATGCGTTAAGACAAAGGGAAATTGATAAAATAATGCTTGACCTTGACGGCAGCGAAAACAAATCAAACCTTGGCGCCAATGCAATTTTGGCTGTGTCGCTGGCGGCGGCAAGGGCGGCGGCCGAGAGTCTTAAAATGCCGCTTTACAGGTATTTAGGCGGCGCGGCAAGAGATAAAATGCCAAGACCTATGATGAACATTTTAAACGGCGGCGCCCACGCGGCCAACAACATTGATATGCAGGAATTTATGATTGTTCCCGTTTCCTGCAAAAGCTTTGCCGAGGGACTAAAAATGTGCAGCGAGGTTTATCACAGTCTTAACAAAATTTTAAAAGCCGAGGGGCTTTCCTGCGGTGTTGGCGATGAGGGTGGCTTTGCCCCAAATCTCGAAAGCGATGAAAAGGCGTTGGAATTTATTATGCGGGCGGTTAAAACCGCAGGCTACGGCGAAAAGGAAATAAATATTGCTCTTGACGTGGCATCCAGCGAGTGGAACAGGGGGAGAAGCGATTATCTGCTGCCCAAAAGGAACCTTACAATGAGTGGCGATAATCTTGTGGAGTATTATGAAACGCTAATCGGTAAATACCCCATTATTTCCATTGAGGACGGTCTCGGCGAGGATGATTGGCACGCGTGGGGGAAACTTACAAAGAGGCTGGGAGAAAAAATCCAACTCGTTGGTGACGACCTTTTTGTGACCAATACAAAAAGGCTTGAGGCAGGAATAAAATCGGGGGCGGCAAACGCCATTCTCATAAAGCCAAATCAAATCGGCACCTTAACCGAAACCCTTGATGTGATTTCACTTGCCAAGGAAAACGGCTACAACTGTATTCTTTCCCACCGTTCAGGTGAAACCGAGGACACGTTTATTGCCGATTTGGCGGTAGGGGCAGGTGTAGGTCAGATTAAAACGGGCGCGCCCTGCCGCAGTGACAGGGTTGCAAAATACAACCGCCTTTTAAAGATAGAGCAGGAAATTAAGCGCGGATAAAAGGCCGAGGTTTAACTCGGTCTTTTATGGAAAATTTTCAAAATAACTATTGACAAAACCGTTTTCCTCATATATAATAATTCAGTCGCCGCTTTTGAGTGGGATAAATGGCTGTATAGCTCAGTTGGCTAGAGCATTCGGTTCATACCCGAAGTGTCGTAGGTTCAAGTCCCACTACAGCCACCACCACGGCCCGGTGGTCAAGAGGCCTAAGACACCGCCCTTTCACGGCGGTAACACGGGTTCGAATCCCGTCCGGGTCACCAAAAAAGAAAAACCAACCCACAAGGGTTGCTTTTTTCTTTTTTGGTTATCCAAGCCGCAGGCTTGGCATATCATCACGCTTTAGCGTGTAT
>JAZSBX010000008.1:0-3130 GCA_045602605.1 Acutalibacteraceae bacterium | reverse complement strand
CACTACCCATTTCATTCTCGGGTACATGAGTCTTTCCACATCCTCATCACCGTAATGCTCTGCCATGAGTTTTGGAAGGGTTATAATGTCGCCATCCCAAAGAGGGAAGCAGCCGTTGGGGTCAAACTGGTTATATATATTATTGAGCCAATGGCGGTAGTAGCCCTGCATATCAAGGCTGTGCAGGCAAAGCTCCTCATAGGCCATAGTATCCATAAGGCAGGGTGTGCGCTCATCTCTTACGGCACAATCGGTGGGGTGGCTCATAAAATTCGAACAGACCGACCTCATAGCATTATCGTAAAAACGCTTTATCATAGCGTCATCGCAGTAAAAATCACTGTCATTTTGAAGCGCGGCGCCAATGGTAACCTTTTCGGCAGATATAAGCTGAGCTTCGCCTTCTATATGGATTTCGGCATAGCGGAAGCAGTGGTAGGTGAACCTAGGCTCATAAACCTCGGTTTCATCCCCTTTAAGAATATAAACATCGGTGGCCTTGGCGTTGCGGTTTGTGAAGGTGTTAAGGCTTCCATCGGGGTTAATATGCTCCGAATGGGTGATTGTAACCTTGGCACCAGGCTTACCGACAACCTTTACACAAAGGAATCCCGCACCGTTTTCTTTAAAATCACAAAATGTGACCGCATCGTTTCGGGCTATAAGCTCGTTGCATTCTTTGCGGCTCAGCTTTTTTATGGGAGCAGTATAGGTGTTTAAAACATTCTCCTGGATTTCCGATATTGTGGCTTCGGCCCAGTCGCTCGTGTCAATATACGGTTCACTCCAACCCTCAATTTCAAGGTTTTTATCATAGGTTTCACCGTGGTATATTGATGATGAAACGATAGGTCCATTATGGGTTAACCAACTTCCATCGGTAGTTATAACCATATGGTCTCCGTCCTGAAACTTTATTGAAAGAGCCGCCCAAGCTCTTTTTTCTCCCTCGTAAACCCAACCCCAGGGATTGAAATCCGAGATGGAATATCCCGTTCCTAACATTATGCCGATGGTGTTATTATCAGTGGTTAGCAGTGAGGTCACATCATAAGCATCGGCAGCGCAGGTGTTTGGAAAACTTTTTGGGCTAAGCATAGCGGGGGCTAAAATTCTGTCCCCAACCCTTTGGCCGTTTATGTATAGCTCATAAAATCCTCTGGCAGCAACATAAGCGGTGGCAACGGTTGGCTGTTTATTTATAAAGAAGGTTTTTCTGAAAAGGGGATTTGCCAAATCTGTCGCTGTTATCCACTGAGCATCGGCGAAAACCTCATCCATAAGACCGGTTCTAAATCGGCTTACACCTGTGAGATGTTCTTCCCCAAGCACCGACTCTATAATTACTTTATATTCGGTGTCAGGCTCTAAGGCTTTTCCGCTGTGCTTTACTGAAAAGGTCTTGTCCGATTCTACAAAACCGCTGTCCCAAAACAGTTCATCTGTAAAACTAATGACCTGAATTCTGTATTTACTTTGGTATACGTTATCCTTATCACAAACAAATTCCCAGGAATAGTGGGGGAATTTAGTATCAAGACCGATTGGCTCGGAGAAATATTCAACTTTTATGTTGCAAATTTCGGATTTCATAGTATTACCTCCTATTTAAGGAAAGTATAGCATATTAATAAAAAAACTTCAATTAAAATATTGTTTAATGCGCAAACTTTGCAAAAAAAGAGTAGTTCCAGCGGAACTACTCTTTTTGTTCTTATTCCTCGCCATAAAGGGCGGGCATTTTTCTTTTGTGTTGGCTTACCCTATGATAGCGGTCGATAATTGCTTTATCCTGCTCGGTGGCAATGCCTGTATCAATATATTTATCAATAGCGGCATAGGTAACCCCCATTTCGGCCTCATCGGTTTGACCCTCAAAAAGGCCTGCGCTGGGGGCTTTTTTTATAATGTTTTCGGGGGCACCCAAAAACTCTAAAAATTCATAAACCTCTTTTACGCTTAAATCGGCAATGGGGTTAAAGTCACAGCCGCCATCACCCCATTTTGTGAAATAGCCCATATACCTTTCACTGCGGTTTCCCGTGCCTGCAACAAGCAGATTTTCACAAGCCCCTATGGCATAAAGGGTTATCATACGAAGGCGGGGAGCGATGTTTGTAAGTGCCTGCTTATTAAGGCTTGTTTTATCCTTAACGGCGTTTATAACCGATGCCTTGCAGTCGGTTAAATCAACGGTTCTAGTTTCAATGTTAAACAGTTTTGCAACCTCTAAACCGTCATCCTTATCTTCGCCGAAATTTCGTGCTGATTCGCAGGGCATAATAACGCCTACGGTGTTATCGGTAGCCTTTTTGCAGAGAATACCCACAAGGGCGCTGTCCTTGCCGCCGGAATTTCCGAAAATAACCCCTTTAGCACCGCTTTCGGCTAAAAGCTTTTTTATAAACTGAACTCTGTTTTCAAGCTCAACGGCATAATCACGCACAAACAATCACTCCTTAACTATAAATAAATTTTATAGTCAGCAGCAGTTTTTGTCAAGTGCATTTATTTAGTGTAGGGTGCAAGCTCAACTCTTATAAAATAACCTTTATCGTGGCTGCAAACAGGGCATTTTTCAGGCACGTTAGTGCCTTCAAAAACATAACCGCAGTTAAGGCAAATCCATTTACATTTAACATCGCTTACAAAGAGCTTGTTTGTATCCAGCAGCTCCTTAAGCAGTGCGAAGCGTTCACCATGGCTTTTTTCAATTTCAGCAATATTATGAAAGGTTGCAGCAATCTGATGGAAGCCTTCCTCCTTTGCAATATCACCAAAGGTTTTATAAACGGGGCTATACTCCTCAAATTCGTTGTCGCTTGCGTACTGAAGAAGCTTTGAAACATCGTTTGTCACATTAACGGGATAATCACCGTCCACTGTGATTTTTTCGCCATCAAGGTCTTTTAAATAATTATAGAAGATTTCGGCGTGTTCCTTTTCCTGACCCGCTGTGAAGGTGAAAACCGCCTCGATAATGTGAAGATTCTGCTTTTTAGCAATCGAGGCGGCAAAGGTGTAGCGGTTACGCGCCTGAGATTCACCTGCAAAGGCGCGCATAAGATTTTCTTTTGTTTTGCTCTCACTAAAGCTTGTTGGCATTTTAATTTCTCCTTTTTGTTTTTTC
>JAZSBX010000007.1:0-4734 GCA_045602605.1 Acutalibacteraceae bacterium | reverse complement strand
TTTTTCGGGTGGCTTTTTGTCCATATATTTCCAACTACCCAATAAGCGCTTCTCTTAAGGTCTTGTTATTTTTAAGCTCGGGCAGGAAGTTGCGAACAAGGGGCACAAGATAGGAATCCTTGCCCTGAATTTCGCTGATTTTAGCGAGTAAGCCTTCACTTTGCTCGCAGGCAACGGATAAAACGGCAATAATAAGAGTTCCCGTTTCCTTGTCGCCGTCAATGTAACAGCCGTTAAGCAAATCAACAATTTTCTTAATCTGCTTATCGGTGCCGCCAATAAGCACCGAGGAAATTTTCGGTGTTAAGGTTTCACGGAAAAATTCAAGATAAAGATACATTCCGTTTTTGGCAACGCTCTCTTTATAGGTTTCCTTGAATTCGGGGTAAACCGCCAAAAGCTTTGCAGTAAAGCCCTCAACCGTCATTTGCGCGTTTTTGCTTGCCGTGGGCAGGTCAATTTCATTTGCATTGCCGCTGACCCTTGACCTCTTAATGCCAAACTCCTTTTTAAGAGAATCGGCAAAATCAATGCCAACGCTGGCTGCATCACGCTTTGTCTGTGAGTCATCAAAAAGATAGGCCGAAAGCTCTCTTTCCTCGCCACCTTTTCCATCGGTTATATCGGAGGAAAGCAGGCGGTAAACCTGTTTTGCCTCATCATAAACAACTTTTATCTGCTTTGTTTCGTTTTCAAAAACGCCTTCCTCTGTTTGTTTAAAGGCCTTTTCATCTAAAATGCCCTGCATTTCGGCAACGACAAACTCTAAATAACGGTTATCCAACCAAATCACTCCTAAATGATATTAAAGTTATTTTATCACATTGTTTCCCATTTGTCACCTATAATTTTTTATTTTATTATATAACTTTAATTGACTTAAAAGATTTGTTATGTTAGAATATGGTTTTAGTAAGAGGTGTTTAAAATGAACAAAATCTTTATTCCCGATGGCTATAAGCCCTCGCTTTCAAGCTACGATACACAGCTGGCTATTGAATTTATCAAGCACGGCTTTCAGAAGGCGCTGTCAAAAGCCCTTTCCTTAAAGCGCGTTTCGGCCCCTCTTTTCGTTGTGGGTTCATCGGGTCTTAACGATAATTTAAGCGGTAGCGAGCGCCCCGTTTCCTTTGATGTTCCCGCCGTTAAAACCGATGCCGAGGTTGTTCATTCCCTGGCAAAATGGAAGCGCCTTGCCCTTAAAAAATACGGGTTTTCCCTCCACGAAGGCCTTGTGACCGATATGAACGCCATCCGCCGCGATGAGGAGCTTGACAACATTCACTCGGTCTACGTTGACCAGTGGGACTGGGAAAAGGTTATCTCCAGTAAGGACAGAACTTTAGAATATTTAAAGGACACCGTAAGAAAAATTGTATACGCCGTTTGCGATGTGAACGATAAATTAAAGGAGCAGTTCCCTGCTTTGAACACCCAAATCTGCCGTGAGGTCACCTTTATCACGGCCCAGGAACTTGAGGATTTGTATCCAAACCTTTCTCCGTCAGACAGAGAAACCGCCCTTGTTAAGGAAAAGAAAACCGTTTTCGTTATGCAAATCGGCGCCCCCTTAAAATCAGGCGAAACCCACAGCAAACGCGCTCCCGACTATGATGACTGGACCTTAAACGGCGACCTGCTTTTATATAACGAGGTGCTTGACAGCGCGCTTGAAATTTCCTCAATGGGAATCCGTGTGGATTCTGCCGCCCTTGACAGCCAGTTAAAGGCCGCAAACTGTGATTACAGGCGTGAACTGCCTTTCCATCAAGCCCTTTTAAACAATGAACTGCCCCTTACCATCGGCGGCGGCATCGGTCAGTCAAGGCTTTGTATGCTGCTTATGGGCAGGGCCCACATCGGCGAAGTTCAATCGGGCATTTGGGATGCCGAAACCGTTAAAGTTTGCGAAGAAAAGGGTGTTCCCCTGCTTTAATGAAACGTTTTAAAAAAGGAATTATTGACGGCTTGCCCATTGGCATCGGTTACCTTTCGGTCTCCTTTGCCTTCGGCATTTTCGCCGTTGCCGCAGGGCTTTCATCAATGGAAGCCCTGTTCATATCAATGACCAATTTAACTTCCGCCGGTCAGCTTGCCGCCGTTCCTATTATTACCGCAGGCGGGCTTATGAGCGAACTCATTTCCTCGCAAATTGTAATAAACCTGCGTTATGCCCTTATGTCGGTGTCCCTTTCCCAAAAGTTTGACAGCGGTATAAAACTGCTTGACCGCTTCATTTTGGCATTTTTCAACACCGATGAGGTTTTTGCCGTTGCCGTGTCACAAAAGGGGCAGGTCAGCAAGGCCTATATGTTGGGGCTCGTTATAACACCTTACCTTGGTTGGTCGTTGGGCACCGTCATCGGCGCCGCCCTCGGCAACATTTTGCCCGATATCATAACTTCAGCCCTCGGCATCGCAATTTACGGAATGTTTATCGCTATCGTAACCCCCGTGGCAAGAAAAAGCCGACCGGTGCTGGTTTGCGTTATAATTTCGGCGCTGCTTTCCTGCGCCTTCAAGTTTTTACCCCTTCTAAATCAGGTGCCGGGCGGTTTTGTAATTATCATTTGCGCCGTTATTGCGGCGGCGGTTTGCGCCCTGCTTTCCCCCCTTAAATCAGGAGAGGAGGAAACGGCAAATGAATGATTATCCCTTTATCCCTTATCTTTTGGCAATGTCAGGGGTAACCTATTTAATTCGAATGCTGCCCCTGGTTCTCATTAAGAAAAAAATTGAAAACAAATTTATTCTTTCCTTCCTGCATTACATTCCCTATGCCGTTTTAACGGTTATGACAATCCCCACCGTTTTTTCATCCACCGCCCACGTAATTTCGGCAGTTTTCGGCTTTGTGGCCGCTTTAATTCCCGCCTGGCGGGGTAAAAGCCTCCCTGTTGTTGCCGCGGTGGCCTGCGGCGCAGTGCTTATTTACGAGCTTATAGGGCAGTATCTTTTGCCGCAAATTTTAATCTTTTAAAAAACAAAAAGCGTTCCTGTCGGAACGCTTTTTTGTTTACAAACGAGTTGACCTGTAAGCCGAGTTCTGTCATGAACGACCATCTATCTTGGCGCACCATTGCTGATGCGCTCCAGCCGCTTTTCCCGACACATCGGGCAAATGTATTGTCGGAGTCAGCGTTGCTTCGGATAGGGTTTACAGGCTTTTTCAGTCTCCTAAAAAAGCGGTGAGCTCTTACCTCGCCTTTCCACCCTTGCCTCGAAAAACCGAGGCGGTATATCTCTGTTGCACTTTCCCTAAGGTCACCCTCGGCGGCCGTTAGCCGCTATCCTGCCCTGCGAAGCTCGGACTTTCCTCAGATGTTGCCATCCGCAGCCGTTCAGTCAACTCGCAAGGGTATTTTATCATAAAACGGCCTTTGTGTCAAAAGTAATTTAACGGAATAAAATGATAGTGATTATACTTTTGGAGGCGCTTTATGGATTTTTCACTTTTTCCCAAATATTTCCTTGCCGCAAATTCCTGTGAGGGCTTTGTGTCAAGGTTTGAAGATTGCTATGACATAAACGAGGATATATCGGCCTACATAATTAAAGGTGGCGCAGGGTGCGGCAAATCAACCCTTATGAAATATGCCGCTACGCGGTGCCTTGACAGAGAAATGTTGCCCGAACTACTCCTTTGCAGTTCCGACCCCGACAGTTTAGACGGCGTTTTCTTAAAGGACCGTTTCGTGATGCTTGACGGCACTCTGCCCCACCCCGTGGAACCCAAACTCACGGGGGTTTCGGAAACCCTTGTTGACACGGGGCGTTTTTTAAACACAGCCCTTTTAAAGAAAAATGCCGAGGCAATAAGATATGTTAACTCCAAAAACAAATCCGAACACAAAACTGCCTCAAGGTACATTAAGGCGGCAGGCGAAATGCTAAAGGACAGTTTTTCTTTGCAGGAAAAATATTTGAAACCCGGCAAGCTTGACTCATTCGCCCGTTCTCTGGCAAAAAATTATCTGCCCAAAAAGGCAGGTAAAAACGGTAAAATCACCTATCGTTTTTTAAGCGGAATAACCCCAAAAGGTGTCGTTTTCCTTTCCTCAACCATCGAAAAGGTCAGTGATAAACAGGTTATTATAAGCGATAGGCACGGCGGCGCCGCAAATTTAATCTTAAATAGCATTTTAGAGTTGGCGACAAGCGGCGGCTATGACGTTATAGCCGTGCCCTCCGCCTTTTTCCCGCTTACCAGAACCGAACACGTTATAATTCCCGAACTGCGCCTTGCCTTTTGCACCGAGAATGATTACGCTCACATTAAAAGCGATGCCCGCCGAATTCACGCCCGCCGTTTTGAGGAAAAGGGTTTTTCCGCCCATCGGGGAAGGCTTAATTTCAACAAAAAAGCGGCGAAAGAGCTGCTTATTTGCGCCTGCGAAACCCTGCAAAAAGCAAAACGAAGCCACGATGAACTCGAAAAATTTTACATCGAGGCAATGGATTTTGATGAGTACAATAAATATGCGGCTAAAATAATCGGTAAAATATTATAAATAAAAAGCAGACCTTTTATGGTCTGCTTTTGCTTTTAATTTTCCTCCCGCCCTGCCGTAAACGGTTAATTGATAACCTGCGTAACACAGGTGGGTGCCTTTAGTGCGGTTTCGCGCTCCCTTCTTCCGAACTCGGCACAGCCGCGGGAGGTCTGCAAACCCGCCGCACGAAATCAGGCTCCCTAAAAATAGCTTGTAGGGTTATAATAGACCGCGGTCCGCG
>JAZSBX010000006.1:0-3586 GCA_045602605.1 Acutalibacteraceae bacterium | reverse complement strand
TTAAGGTGGTGGTAAAATGGCAAATATGAGCGATGAAGAAAAGAAGCTTCGCGAGGGTCATAGACAGCGTATGAAAAAGCAGTTTATGGAAATGGAAAACACCAAAGACCTTCCCGATTATCAGTTGCTTGAAATGTTGCTTTTTTACGCGCTACCAAGGGTTGACACCCGTTTAACGGCAAAAAGACTTCTAAACGAGTTCGGCTCATTTTCAGGTGTCTTTAATACCGATGCAAATAATTTCAAAAAAATAAAGGGCGTAACCGAAAACCTTTCGGTGTTTTTAAAACTGATTTTAACGGCGGCAAGGCGCTACCACGAAAGCCAAGCAAAAAAACGCTCTTTTAAAACCGTGAAGGATTACGGCGCCTTTCTTTTGGAACAGTACCACGGCGCCAAGGCCGAAATGATGTCTATGATAAGCCTGAATTCAAAATATGAATTTTTGTCCTTTGATATCATCAGCGCAGGGGAAAGTGATTCGGTTACCGTGAGCGCAAAAAAGATTGCCGAAAAGGTGCTTAAAAACGGCGCCCATTCGGTTATTATTGCTCACAATCACCCAAGTGGAATTGCCATTCCTTCGGTGAGCGATGCCGAGGCTACCGTTAACATTAAAAGACTGCTGGCCCAGGTTGGCGTAAACCTTATCGACCACGTTGTCCTTGAGGAAAACGATTATGTGTCAATGGCGCAGTCGGCAGAGTATACCCACATTTTTTAATCATTATATATCAGATTTTTAAAAAAGGCAATTAAAACGACTCTTATGGGTCGTTTTTTTGTTCTTTAAAAGTGTTTTACTTCATAAAATTTTCTTGTATAGGGGGATTTTTATGAAGAAGATTTCAGCAATTTTTTTAAGTTTAATACTGATTTTTACCTTTGCCTTTTCCTGTAGCGCAAAAACCGTTTCAATGGAGTATGAAGCCACCGACTTAGATGTTCCGCTTTCAGCGGTAACAACGGCAGGGGAGATAGGTCAAACCCTTGACGTGAAGGCCAAAAGTTGCATCTTAATGGAGGTTAAAACCGGCAAAATTTTGTATGAGGATAATGCCGATGAAACGACTGCGCCTGCTTCCATTACAAAAATTATGTCGCTTGTTTTAATTATGGAGGCTATTGCCGATGGCCGTTTAACACTTGACACCGTGGTCACCGCCAGCGAGCACGCCTGCAGTATGGGCGGCTCTCAAATTTGGCTGGAACCGGGCGAACAAATGACGGTTAATGACCTGCTTAAAGCCACCGTTATCGCCTCGGCAAACGATGCCACCGTGGCCCTTGCCGAAGCCGTTTCGGGAAGCGAGGAAACCTTTGTTGCTGAAATGAACAAAAAGGCAAAATCCCTTGGAATGAGCAGCACCACCTTCATAAACTGTTCAGGACTTGATGCAGAAGGTCACGTTACCACAGCCCACGATGTTGCCCTTATGTCACGGGAGCTTATAGGTTATGAGCTTATAAAACAATATTCCACCGTGTGGATGGAAACCCTCAGAAACGGGGAAAGCGAGCTCGTTAACACCAATAAGCTGGTAAGATTTTACGAGGGCTGTACAGGTCTTAAAACAGGCACCACTTCAAAAGCGGGCTATTGCCTTAGCGCCACCGCCAAAAAAAACGGAATGGAGCTTGTGGCCGTGGTTATGGACGGTCAGACCAGCAGTGACCGTTTTGAGGGCGCTAAAAAACTTTTGAACTATGGCTTTGCAAACTACACCTTTTCACCCCTTGAAGCCGATTTGGGAGAAAACCTGTCGGTGGCCGTTAAAAACGGCACTGAGAGCACTGCTTTAGTTCGGGCAGGGGAGAAACTTGACATTCTTTTAAAGCGCAGTGAAAACGGGAAAATAACCCAGGAAATCCACCTTGAGCCTGAAATTATGGCCCCTGTAAAAGCAGGGCAAAAGGTGGGCACGGTCAGTTTTCTGCTTGATGGCAAGGAACTTGGAAGCGTGGATATTGTCACCGAAAATGAGGTACCGAAACTTAATTTCGGCATCGTTTTTTTGCGACTGATGCTTTGTCTATTCAAATTGTAGAAAAAAAGTGTAATATAGCGAAAGAATTATGTTGAAAATTCTCAAGAAATATAGTATTATATAAATATAAAAGACAGCCAAATATCAGAAAGAGGCGAAATTATATGGCACTTAGACTTAATTCAAACTATGCAGCACCTTTTTTGCGTGAAAATGATGTTAAAGGTTTAACCGAACAGGTTGCCGTTGCTCACAACCTGCTTAAAAACGGCGCAGGTCTCGGTAACGATTTTATCGGTTGGGTTAATTTGCCTTTTAATTACGATAAAGAGGAATTTTCCCGCATTAAAGCCGCCGCCGAAAAAATTAAAAACGATACCGATGTTTTAATCGTAATCGGTATTGGCGGTTCCTATCTCGGCGCCCGCGCTGCTATTGAATTTTTAAAGGGTCCCTATTATAACTCTCTTAAAAACGGCGTTCCCGAAATTTACTTTGCAGGTAACAGTATTTCGGGCAGTGCGCTCAGCGACATTTTAAAACTTTGTGAGGGCAAGCGCGTTTCCCTTAACATTATTTCAAAATCAGGCACCACAACCGAGCCTGCGGTTGCTTTCCGCGTGCTTCGCAAAATGCTTGAGGAAAAATACGGTGAGGAAGAGGCCGCCCGCCGCATTTATTGCACCACCGATAAATGCCGTGGCACACTTAAAAAACTTGCCGATGAAAAGGGCTATGAGTGCTTTGTTATTCCCGATGACGTTGGAGGCCGCTTCTCGGTGCTCACCGCAGTTGGCCTTTTGCCCATTGCCGCCGCAGGCGCTGATATTGATGCTCTTATGAAGGGCGCTGCCGATGCCGCTAAAGATTATGACACCCCTGATTTAGAGCAGAATGACTGCTATAAATATGCCGCCCTTCGCAACGCTTTTTACCGCAAGGGTAAAGAAATCGAACTGCTTGTCAGCTACGAACCCCGTTTCACAATGATGGCGGAATGGTTTAAACAACTTTACGGCGAGAGCGAAGGCAAGGATAACAAGGGCCTTTTCCCCGCATCGGTTGTTTTCTCAACCGACCTTCACTCAATGGGTCAATACATTCAGGATGGCAAGCGCATTCTTTTTGAAACCGTTGTTACCATTGGGGATTGCGGCAATGACGTTATCATTGAAAAGGAAGCTGATGATGGCGACGGCCTTAACTTCCTTGCAGGCAAACCCATGTCTTTTGTAAATGAAAAGGCATTCCAGGGCACCGTTCTTGCTCACACTGATGGTGGCGTGCCTAACCTCGTTATCAGTCTTGATAAGGCAGATGAAGCACACCTTGGCAGACTTATTTATTTCTTTGAAAAGGCCTGCGCAATTTCGGGTTATATGCTGGGTGTTAATCCCTTTGACCAACCCGGTGTTGAAAGCTATAAAAAGAATATGTTTGCTCTCCTCGGCAAACCAGGTTACGAGGCTGCAAAAGCTGAGCTTGAGGCAAGACTTTAAATTTCAGAAACAACTGTCGCTTGGCAGTTAATAATATAAAAGGAGCTGGTAAGAATGATTAAACTTATCATCGGAAAAAAAGGTTCAGGAAAAACTAAA
>JAZSBX010000005.1:0-3281 GCA_045602605.1 Acutalibacteraceae bacterium | reverse complement strand
CGTTTCGGGCGCCGTGTACCTGGTTCAAAACGGCGAATTTTTAAAGAATGTAAAATAATGCTGGACAAAAAAGAATAAGAAGCATATAATAAGATAAATATAATATAGATGCGTTTATCGGGAGAAGTAACAGGAAAGGTTACCTTTCAGGGAGAGCCCTGCGTGACTGAAACGGGGCTTAAGCGTGACACCTGCCAAATGCACCCGTCAGCACAAGTGGGGGAAAGAAGCCCGAGTATCCTGCTTGCGTTTAAGCCGCGTTAAGGCAAAAGAGAAATAAAACGAAGTGGAACCGCGATTTTTCGCCTTCGAGGAAACCTTGTTTCCCCGAGGGCATTTTTTGTTTTTGGAGAGTGATTACTATTTTCAGATGGGTAGAAGACGTTAAAGCCGTGCAGGACAGAGACCCTGCGGCAAGAAACTTTTTAGAGGTGTTTTTCCTTTACCCCGGCGTAAAGGCCATAAGAATGTACAGGCGGGCAAACTTTTTGCACCGCCACGGTCTGAAGTTTTGGGCGAGAATGATTTCCCAAAGGGCAAGAACCTTAACGGGAATTGAAATTCACCCTGCCGCCACCATAGGCCGCCGCCTTGTTATCGACCACGGCGCAGGGGTTGTCATTGGAGAAACCGCCGAAATCGGTGATGACGTGCTGATTTATCAGGGTGTGACTTTGGGCGGCACGGGCAAGGATACGGGCAAGCGCCACCCCACCATTGGCAACAACGTTATGATAAGCTGCGGCGCCAAAGTGCTTGGCCCCTTTAAGGTTGGGGACAACGCCCGAATTGCCGCAGGCGCCGTTGTTTTAGAGGAGGTCCCTGCCGATTCAACCGTTGTGGGCGTTCCTGCCCGCGTTGTAAAACGCGGAGGAATGAAGGTTGTGCCCCTTGACCAGATACACGTTCCCGACCCTGTGGCACAGGAAATTTGCCGCCTTGAACAGCTTATTTTAAAACTTCAAAGAAACGAGGAAAATAAGAAATGAGGATATTCAACACCTTAACAAGAACTAAAGAGGAACTTGTTCCTTTAAAGGATAACACCCTTAACATTTACGCTTGCGGACCCACCGTTTACAACTTTATCCACATTGGCAACGCAAGGCCTTTGTGTGTGTTTGACGTGCTTCGCCGCTATCTTGAGTGGAGGGGCTACACCGTTAATTTCGTGCAGAATTTCACCGACATTGACGATAAGCTTATAAAAAAGGCCAACGAGGAGGGCGCCACGGTGCCCGAAATTGCCAAGCGTTATATTGAGGAGTTTTTTGTTGACTCAAAGGGACTTAACATCAGGGAGGCCACCGTTCACCCTAAAGCCACCGAGAACATTGATGCCATTATTGACATTATCACAAGACTCCAGGAGAAAGGCTTTGCCTATGAGTCAAAGGGTGATGTTTATTTCAGAGCCAAGAAATTTGAAGGTTACGGCAAGTTGTCCCACCAGCCCCTTGAGGACTTGGAGGCAGGCGCCAGAATAGACATCAGCGAAGTTAAGGAAGAACCTATGGACTTTTGCCTTTGGAAAGGGGCAAAACCCGGCGAGCCCTTTTGGGAGTCACCCTGGGGTCAGGGTCGACCGGGCTGGCACATTGAATGCTCGGCAATGGTAAACCGCTATCTCGGTGACACCATTGACATTCATTGCGGCGGTCAGGACCTTATTTTCCCCCATCACGAAAACGAAATTGCCCAGAGTGAGTGCGCCAACGGCTGCACCTTTGCCCGTTTTTGGATGCATAACGGCTATATTAACGTGGACAACCGCAAAATGTCAAAATCACTCGGTAACTTTTTCACTGTTCGCGAGGTTGCCAAGGTTTACGGCTACGAGCCAATTCGCTATTTGATGATTTCCTCGCAGTACCGAAGCCCCGTTAACTACAGCACCGATATTATCGAGCAGAGCAAAAACGCTCTGGAGCGCATTTACAACTGCTTTAAGGATTTGGATTTTGCCCTTTCCCACGCCGAAAACGGAGGCGAGGCCCCCGATTTCCTCCGCACAAGAAAGAATGAATTTATCACCGCAATGGATGATGATTTAAACACCGCCGATGCCTTGGCCGCCGTGTTCGGTCTTATCCGTGATATTAACATTGAAATTTCCAAAAACGCGGGAAAAGAAACACTGACCCAAATGAAGGCGGCTCTTAATGAACTGTGCGGTGTGCTGGGCCTTGGCTACAACAAAAAGTCCGATGACCTCGACAGCGAGGTTGAGGAACTTATAAGAAAGCGCGCCGAGGCAAGAAAGGCAAGAGATTTCGCCACGGCTGATGCCATCAGAGATAAACTTAAAGGAATGGGAATTGTCCTTGAGGACACCCCACAGGGCGTTAAATGGAGCAGGCAGTAAAAAAAGAGCCGCTGAACTGCGGCGATTTTAAGATTAATGTGTCAAAACACCACACCTTTGGCACCGATGCGGTGCTGCTTTCCCGCTTTGCAGGGGCAAAGGAAACCGACACCCTTTGTGACCTTGGCACGGGCTGTGGAATAATTGCTCTTTTAATGCTGTGTGACGGCAAACTGAAAAGGGCCTACGGCGTGGATATAAGCGAGGAGGCAATTTCTCTTTGTGAAAAAACGAAGGAGGAATTGAGCCTTGAAAAATTTACCCCCATTTGCTCGGATTTAAAGGAGTTAAAGGGCAAAATCCCCTTTGGGGAATGCACCCTTGTCACCTGCAACCCACCCTACAAGGCGGCAGGAGCAGGGATAGTTAACCCCGATGAGGCGGACCGTGTGGCCCGCCACGAAACGGCCTGCACGTTAGATGACGTTTTGTCGGTTTCGGCAAAACTGCTCACCTTCGGCGGCAGACTTTGTATGTGTCACCGCCCTGAAAGAACGGCGGAGCTGCTGGCAAAAATGCGGGAAAGCGGCATTGAGCCCAAAAAGATGCGTTTCGTTGCAAAATGCAAGGGCAGTGAGCCCTGGCTGTTGCTGGTTGAGGGCAAACGGGGCGGCAAAACGGGAATTCGTGTTGCCGACACCCTTTATGTAGAGGAAAACGGGGAATTAAGCCCCGAAATGCTTAAAATTTACGGAAAGTATAAGGGATAAAAAATGGCAGGAAAACTTTTTGTTGTGGGCACCCCCATTGGAAATTTATCAGACTTTTCCCCTCGCGGTGTTGAAGCCTTAAAAAACGCCGATTTTATCGCCGCCGAGGACACAAGGGTTAGTGTTAAACTGCTTAATCATTTTGGAATAAAGAAGCCTATGATTTCCTATTTCGAGCACAACAAACGGGAAAAGGGCGAGGAAAT
>JAZSBX010000004.1:0-10016 GCA_045602605.1 Acutalibacteraceae bacterium | reverse complement strand
GTCGATTTTGGTGGGAGCGGGTGGATTCGAACCACCGAAGTCGAAGACAACAGATTTACAGTCTGCCCCCTTTGGCCACTCGGGAACACTCCCATATTAAGTTGTGGGCTTTTGCGCCGCGAAATGTATTATAGCATAGTGCAGTTTCATTGTCAAGCATAAAAAACTGAAAATTTTTAAATTATTTTCGTTGACAAATATTATATATAATGTTATAATCATTTAAAATAATCTTTAAGTTTGATCCCGTGAGGTCTGCAAGATTAACATATCATTTGTTTAAAAATGCTCTAGGGGCATTTTTCTTTGTGTGTGTTTGTCCTGCCTTGCGGTGGGATTTTTTTGTAAGTGAGGTTTAAAAAATGTCAAAGCTTTCGGCGAACAAGGAAAAACTTCAAATGGTTACTCCCGACACTTGCCGCAGTGCCTTTGTTTCTGTTTTTCCTTCCCTTGCTGACAAAATTTCTGATTATGTTTTTTTACCCGGTTTTTGCGATGTGCACGTGCATTTTCGTGAGCCGGGTTTTTCTTATAAAGAGACGGTTGTTTCGGGCAGTAAAGCTGCAGCCCACGGTGGCTACACTGCGGTTTGCACAATGCCGAATTTAAATCCCGTGCCTGACTGCGCCGAAAATTTAGAGCAGCAGTTAAAACTTATTAACGAGGCCGGTCTCATTAACATTTACCCCTATGCCGCAATAACCGTAGGGCAAAAAGGGGAGAGGCTGTCAAACATGGAAGCCCTTTCTAAAAACGCCATAGCTTTTTCTGATGACGGCAGGGGAGTTCAAAGCGAAGCCTTGATGGAAGCCGCAATGAAAGAGGCAAAAAAACTTGGCAAAATGATTGTTTCCCACTGTGAGGTTAACGACCTGCTTTTTGGCGGTTACATTCACAAGGGTGAATATGCCGCGGCCCACGGACACAGGGGCATTTGCAGTGAAAGTGAATTTTTGCAAATTGCCAGGGACATTGAGCTTGTTAAAAAGACGGGCTGCGCCTACCACGTTTGTCACATTTCGGCAAAGGAAAGCGTTGAAATAATTAGAAAAGCCAAAGCCGAGGGTGTTGATATCACCTGCGAAACGGCACCTCACTACCTTGTTCTTGATGACGGCGATTTAAAGGAAGAAGGCAGGTTTAAAATGAATCCGCCCCTTCGAAGTCCGGAGGATAAAAAAGCGCTAATTGAGGGCATTGTTGACGGCACCATTGATATGATAGCTACCGACCACGCTCCCCATAGTGCCGAGGAAAAGTCAAAAGGACTCCAGCAAAGCGCATTTGGAATTGTTGGTCTTGAAACGGCCTTTCAGGTTATGTACACCCACCTTGTTAAAACGGGAATCATCACAATGCAAAGGCTTATTGAACTGATGTGCATAAATCCCCGTGAAAGATTTGGAATTCCCCTTGGTGAGGATTTTTCGGTCTGGGATTTAAATTCTAAAGCAAAGGTTGACCCAAACACATTTTTATCAATGGGCAAAGCCACACCCTTTGAGGGACACGAGCTTTACGGCCGGTGCCTTTTAACGGTGTGCGGCGGAAAAGTGGTATATAAAAAAGAAATTTAAGATAACGAGATTTTTCAGGAGGAAAAACAAATGGCAAAGCGTACCGACATTAAAAAAATTCTTATAATCGGCTCAGGTCCTATTGTTATAGGTCAGGCGGCTGAATTTGATTATGCAGGAACACAGGCCTGCCTCGCCCTTAAAGAGGAAGGTTACGAGGTTGTTCTTTGCAACTCTAACCCTGCAACTATTATGACCGACACCACCATTGCAGATAAGGTTTATATGGAGCCGTTAACCCTTGAATATGCGGCAAAAATTCTGCGATATGAGCGCCCTGATGCCATTGTTCCCGGCATTGGCGGTCAGACGGGTCTTAACCTTGCAATGCAGCTTGAGCAAAAGGGCATTTTAAAAGAATGCGGTGTTGAACTTCTCGGCACCAGCAGCGAAAGCATTGAAAGGGCAGAGGACCGCGAAATGTTCAAGGAACTTTGTCAGTCCATCGGCGAGCCCACAATTCCTTCTGAAATCACATATAATCTTGAGGAAGCAAAGGAAGCTGCAAGCAAAATCGGCTATCCCGTTGTTTTGCGCCCTGCCTTTACGTTGGGCGGAACAGGCGGCGGTTTTGCATACAATGAGGAGGAACTTATTGAGGTTGGCACCAACGCGTTTAAGCTTTCACCCGTTCATCAGGTTCTGATTGAAAAGAGCGTTAAAGGTTATAAGGAAATTGAATTTGAGGTTATGCGCGACTCCAACGACCACGCTATTACCATTTGCGGTATGGAGAATATTGACCCCGTTGGTGTTCACACGGGTGACTCCTTGGTTGTTGCCCCTATTATGACCCTTAACGACCACGATTTAAAGATGCTTAACGACAGCGCCATTAAGATTATCCGCGAACTTAAAATTGAGGGCGGCTGCAACGTTCAGTTTGCTCTTAATCCTCACTCAAGCGAATATTACCTTATTGAGGTTAATCCTCGCGTATCCCGTTCATCTGCTTTGGCATCAAAGGCCAGTGGCTATCCTATTGCCAGAGTGACCGCAAAAATAGCCGTTGGTATGGCGCTTGAAGATATTACTATCGCTAACACCACTGCGGCATTTGAGCCTGAACTTGACTATGTTATCGCAAAATTACCCCGTTTCCCCTTTGATAAATTCACCACTGCTTCAAACGTTTTAGGCACACAAATGAAGGCAACGGGCGAGGTTATGGGCATTGGCTCTAACCTTGAGGAATGTCTGCTTAAAGGCATTCGTTCTTTGGAGGTTGGCGTTAACCACCTTTATCATAACAAGTTTGATAATATGTCTGACGAGGACATTTTAAAATACATCGGTGAATTCCGCGATGACAACATTTTTGCCATTGCCGAAAGCCTTTATCGCGGTGCCACCGTTGAGGAAATACATCAAATCACTAAAATTACGCCCTTCTTCCTTGAGGCAATTAAACGAATTATTGATATGGAAGAAACCCTTAAGTCAAATAAATTTGACCTTGAAATTCTTAAAAAGGCAAAGAAGATGGGCTTTTCGGATAAATACGTTGCAAGAATGTGGGAATGCGATGAACTTGATGTTTACGATTTCCGCAAGCAGAACAATTTGTTCCCCGTTTTTAAAATGGTTGACACCTGCCACACAGGCGCCTACATTCCTTATTTCTATTCATCATATTCGGGCGAAAACGCTTCCCGCCTTACCGATAAGAAAAAGATTGTTGTTTTGGGCGCAGGTCCCATTCGAATCGGTCAGGGTGTTGAATTTGACTATTCAACCGTTCACGCCGTTACAACAATTAAAAATTCGGGTTACGAAGCGATTATTATTAACAACAACCCCGAAACGGTTTCACCCGACTACACAACCGCCGATAAACTCTATTTCGAGCCGCTTACCCCCGAAGATGTTATGAACATTATTGAGTTTGAAAAGCCTGAGGGTGTTATTGCTTCTCTTGGTGGTCAGACCGCAATTAACCTTGCAGAGCCTCTTATGAAGCGCGGTGTTAAGATTATCGGTACAGACTGCGCCGCTATTGAGCGCGCAGAAAACCGCGACAGCTTTGAAAAAATCTTAAACGAACTTAACATTCCCCAGCCCAAGGGCAGAGCCGTTACGAAAATTGAAGACGGAATTGCCGCCGCAAAGGAAATCGGTTATCCCGTTCTTGTTCGCCCCAGCTTTGTGCTTGGCGGAAGAGCAATGCAGATTGTTGCAAACGAGGAGCAGCTGCGCCACTACCTTAAAACCGCCGTTGAAATTGATGAGGACAAGCCTGTTCTCGTTGATAAATACATTCAGGGTAAAGAGGTTGAGGTTGATGCCATTTGCGATGGCCGCGATGTGTTCGTACCCGGAATTATGGAACTTGTTGAGCGCACAGGTATTCACTCGGGTGACTCTATCAGCGTTTATCCCACCTTCAGTATTTCCGATAAGGTTAAAGGCACCATTTTACAGTACGCCAAAAAACTCGGCCTTGGAATCGGAATTATCGGTCTTTACAACATTCAGTTCATTGTTGATGAGAACGACAATGTGTTTATCATTGAGGTTAACCCCCGCTCATCTCGCACCGTTCCTTTCCTTTCAAAGGCAACGGGCTACAGCCTTGCTGATATTGCCACCGAGGTTATTATGGGCAAGAGCTTAAAAGAGCAGGGAATATTCGATATTTATCCCATCGAGAAAAAACGTTGGTATGTTAAGGTGCCTGTGTTCTCATTTAATAAAATCAGAGGACTTGATGCTTATTTATCCCCCGAAATGAAGTCTACAGGTGAAGCCATTGGTTATGATGACAAGCTTAACCGAGCACTCTTTAAGGCGCTTCAGGCTTCGGGAATGCACCTGCAAAACTACGGAACTGTTTTTGTAACAATTTCCGACAAGGATAAAAACGAGGCGTTGCCTTTAATCCGCCGTTTCTATAATCTCGGTTTCAATATTCAGGCAACCAAGGGCACGGCCGAATTTTTAAAGAAAAACGGCATAAGAACCCATATGCTGAAGAAAATCAGCGAGGACAGCGAGGAAATACCAAGCGCTTTGCGTCAGGGACACATTGCCTATGTTATCAACACCCGTGATATTGACTCCACCGGTTCTAACAACGATGGTCACGAAATTCGCCGCTGCGCAACCGAAAATAACGTTACAATGTTTACCGCCCTTGATACCGTAAGAGTTTTGCTTGACGTTTTGGAGGAAACCACACTTACAATTTCAACTATTGATGCATAGGGTAGAGCGGATAGTCCGAACTCGCCTCAAAGTGGCTTATTTCGGCGCTTTTTACCCATTCCATTTTTGTAAGGCGTTAGCCTTACTGCGCCTGTACTGAATAAAAATCACTCGAAATCTTCTCTCTTTGAGGTCAAAGATTTTTAAAAGAGCGAATTTTTGTTCAGACGCGGCACAAAACGCAGTTAATCCTTGATGGATTAATGAGTATTTTAACAAAGTATGAGCGAAAATCCGCCTTTTAAAAACGGAGTTTGGATTATTCGCTCTACCCTAAGGTGAAAAATGAAACAAGGATTTTTTGAGATTACCGAAAATGTTGCCTTAACAAAGGATATTTTCAGAATGAAGTTAAAGGGTGACACAAGCGCTGTCACTGCCCCCGGTCAGTTTATAAACATTAAACTAAACGGCTTTTATCTGCGCCGTCCGATTTCTGTTTGTGACTGCCAGGGTGATATTATCACCATTATTTACAAGGTTGTGGGTCACGGCACCGAGGTTATGGCGCAAATGAAAAAGGGAACCGCTCTTGACGTGCTCACAGGCCTCGGCAACGGATACAACACCGCGCTGTCGGGTGATAAGCCTTTGCTTCTCGGCGGTGGCGTTGGCGTTCCGCCCCTTTATATGCTTTGCAAAAAGCTTATTAGTGAGGGTAAAAAGGTCACGGTTATTCTCGGCTTCAACAAAAAGCAAGAGATATTTTACGAGGATGAATTCAAAGCCCTCGGCGCCGATGTAATTGTAACAACGGTTGACGGCTCTTACGGCGTTAAAGGCTTTGTTACAAACGCTATGGAAAACGTGGATTATACTCATTTCTACACCTGCGGTCCCGAACCTATGCTTAAGGCAATTTTCACCGCTTCAAAAACCTCAGGCAGTTTAAGTTTTGAGGAAAGAATGGGTTGCGGCTTTGGCGCTTGTATGGGTTGTTCCTGCAAAACCGTTACAGGGTATAAGCGTATTTGTAAAGAAGGCCCCGTTCTCGAAAAGGAGGAGATTTTATGGTAGATTTAAAGGTTAATCTTTGCGGAATCACCCTTGATAATCCTATAATTCCTGCTTCGGGTACCTTCGGCTTTGGATATGAATTTGCCGAACTTTATGATATCAATATGCTGGGCACCTTTTCCTTTAAAGGCACCACTAAAGATGCACGTTTTGGAAACCCCACCCCGAGAATTGCAGAGTGCAGTGGGGGAATGATTAACGCTGTGGGACTGCAAAACCCAGGTGTTGATAAGGTTATAGGCGAAGAACTGCCAAAGCTTTCAAAATGCTTTAACAAAAAGGTGATGGCTAACGTAAGCGGCTTTGCCGTTGAAGATTATGCCTACACCTGCGAGAAACTTGATAAATGTGAGCAGGTAGGCTGGCTTGAAGTTAATGTCAGTTGTCCCAATGTCCACGGTGGAGGAATGAGTTTCGGAACCTCTCCCGAGGCGGCCGCTGAAGTTACAAAGGCTGTAAAAGCCGTTACCACAAAACCCGTTATCATTAAACTTTCCCCAAATGTTACCGACGTTGTTTCCATTGCAAAGGCTTGTGAGGAGGCAGGGGCTGACGGTATCAGCCTTATTAACACGCTTCTCGGAATGAGAATTGATTTAAAAACCAAAAAGCCCGTTATTGCAAACACAATGGGCGGTTTTTCGGGCAGCGCAATATTTCCCGTGGCTGTGAGAATGGTTTATCAGGTTGCAAACGCTGTTAAAATTCCCGTTGTGGGAATGGGTGGTGTAACGACAGCAGAGGATGTCATTGAATTGATGCTTGCAGGCGCCACTGCAGTCGAAGTAGGTGCCGCAAATCTTGTTAATCCTTATGCCTGCCGCGATATTATAAACGATTTGCCAATGACAATGGAGAAATATGGAATAAAAAGTCTTAAAGAAATTATTGGAGGTTGTAAATAATGGGTAAGGACGTTATTGTTGCTTGCGATTTTGCCAGCGCTAAAGAAACATTTGATTTTCTTGATAAATTCACAGGTAGAAAGCCTTTTGTTAAAATTGGTATGGAACTTTTTTATGCCGAGGGCCCCGAAATCGTTAAGGAAATTAAAAAACGCGGACACAAAATTTTCCTTGATTTAAAGCTTCACGACATACCTAACACCGTTAAAAAGGCTATGAAGGTCCTTTCTAACCTTGATGTTGACATCACTAATCTCCATGCAGGCGGCACCGTTCGTATGATGGAGGCAGCTTTAGAGGGCCTTACCCGTGAGGATGGCACTAGGCCTTTGCTCATTGCGGTTACACAGCTCACCTCCACCGACCAGGAGAGTATGGAAAACGACCTTTTAATTAAAGAACCTATTGATAAGGTTGTTATGCACTATGCCGCTTGTGCTGCAAAGGCAGGGCTTGACGGTGTTGTATGTTCACCTCTTGAGGCCGAGAAGGTTCACAACACCTGCGGCAAGGCATTTTTAACCGTTACCCCCGGCGTTCGCTTTGCCGATGGTGACATTGGTGACCAGAAGCGTGTTATGACCCCTGCGCAGGCAAAACTTATCGGCTCTGACTACATTGTTGTGGGTCGCCCCATAACTGCGGCGGCCGACCCCGTTGTGGCGTATGAGCGCTGTGTTAATGAATTTGTTGATTAGGAGATATTTAAAATGGAAGGCTACAAAAGAGAATTTATTCAGTTTTTAGAGGGCGCAGGTGTTCTCAAATTTGGTGATTTCACCGCAAAGTCGGGCAGAAAAATCCCTTATTTCATTAATGCAGGCGATATTAAAACGGGCGAGCAAATTTGCAAACTCGGCGAATTTTATGCAAAGGCTTATTTTGAAAAGGTAGGCAACAAAAAAACCGTGCTTTACGGCCCTGCCTACAAGGGAATTCCCATTGCCGTTTCGGTTGCGGTTGCCCTTGCAAAAAATGGTCTTGACGTTCCTTTCTTCTTTAACCGCAAAGAGGAAAAAGACCACGGCGAAGGCGGCGTTTTTGTTGGATATAAGCCCACTGATGGCGAGGAAATTGTTATTGTTGAGGATGTTATCACAGCAGGCACCGCTATAAGAGAAAGTATGTCGATTTTGTCATCCCTCAAGGGCACAAAGGTTGTAGGAACATTTGTTATGGTTGACCGCAAGGAAAAGGGTCAAACCGAAAAATCTGCAATGGCAGAGGTAGGCGAGGATTTCGGTTTCCCCGTTTACTCGGTTGTTGATGTTTATGATATCATTGAATACCTTGAGGAAGATGAGAAAAACAAAGAAAACGTTGAAAGAATTAAGAAGTATCTTGAGGTAAACGGCGCCAAAGCATAAATTAAATCCGAAAGGAAGTTTTAAATAATGCGTTCCCTGATTGATATTACCGATTTTACGACAAGTGAACTTGAAGAGCTTATAAAATCGGCCTGCGATATCATTGAAAACCCCCATAAATACAGTGAAAGCTGCAAGGGCAAAAAACTTGCCACGCTTTTCTTTGAGCCTTCCACGAGAACAAGGCTCTCCTTTGAAGCCGCAATGTATGAGCTGGGAGGTAATGTTATCGGCTTTAGCGAGGCAAACAGTTCCTCTGCCGCAAAGGGTGAGAGTGTTGCTGACACGGCTAAAACCATCAGCTGTTATGCTGATATTATTGCAATGCGCCACCCCAAAGAAGGCGCGCCCCTTGTTGCGGCAAACAACGCCACAATTCCCGTAATTAACGCAGGCGATGGCGGTCACTGCCACCCAACCCAAACCCTTGCCGACCTGCTTACAATTTACAGAGAAAAGGGCGGCTTTAATAACCTGACCGTTGGTTTTTGCGGCGACCTGAAATTCGGCAGAACGGTGCATTCCCTTATAAACGCTTTGTCAAGATATAGCGGAATCAAGGTTGTGCTTGTATCCCCTGAGGAGTTAAAACTTCCCAGCTACATTAAAAAGGACACCTTAAAGAAAAATAACATTCCCTATGTGCAAACTACTAATCTTGAAGATGTTATAGGGGAGCTTGACATTCTTTATATGACCCGCGTTCAGAGAGAACGCTTCTTTAACGAGGAAGATTATTTAAGACTTAAGGATAGCTATATTTTAGAACCCTCAAAGCTTAAAAATGCCAAGTCTGATTTGAGCATAATGCATCCGCTGCCAAGGGTTAACGAAATCAGCGTTGCCATTGACTCTGACCCCAGAGCCTGTTATTTTAAACAGGTGCTTAACGGAAAGTTTATGAGAATGGCGCTCATCTTAAAACTTCTTGAGGAGGCAAAAAGATGAATATTGATTCAATAACAAACGGAATTGTGGTTGACCACATTACGGCAGGTCGCGGAATGCGACTCTATGAGCTGTTGGGTCTTGATAATCTTGATTGCTCGGTTGCAATTATTAAAAACGTTAACAGCAAAAAACAGGGTAAAAAGGATATTATTAAAATTGATGCTGATATTGCGGTTGATTTTGATGTTATCGGATTTGTTGACCCCAACGCAACAGTTAACATTATTCGAGATGGCAAGCTTGTGGAAAAACTTTCCATTGCAATGCCCGAAACGCTTACGAATGTAATTAAATGTAAGAATCCCCGTTGCATTACAACCACCGAGCAGGAGCTTGACAATGTTTTTCGCCTTACTGACAGGCAAAACAAAGTTTATCGCTGTATATACTGCGAAGCCAAGGCAGGATTATAGTTTTTTTGCACAATAAAATTCGATTTTTTGCGGCAAAATGTAATAATTAGCGCCTTGACACAAAATCGCCTATATGTTATAATTATTTCATTAAAAATACAATATCTAGTCCCTGTGACTGACGGATTTAAGTGGAGCACCACATGGAGCAGGGAAGTTTGGGTTTATAAACCCTTTCAGTCGACCGTCTGGGCATATTTAAACTCAAACAGTGAGTTAGATATGCCCATTTTTATTTTTTTGGAGGTAAGAAGGATGAAAAAAGTCGGCATTGTTATGGGAAGCGATTCCGATATGCCAATCGTAAACAAAGCGATTGACGTTTTAAAGGAGTTTGAAATTCCTTACGAGGTTCATATTTATTCGGCTCACAGAACCCCCGAGCAGGCAAGAGATTTTGCCTGTAGCGCCCGTGAAAACGGTTTTGGCGCCATTATTGCCGCCGCAGGAATGGCGGCACATTTAGCAGGTGCCATTGCCGCTAACACAACACTTCCCGTTGTTGGAATTCCCTGCAGCAGTGGCGGTCTCGGTGGCCTCGATGCGCTTCTTTCCACCGTTCAAATGCCTTCGGGTATTCCC
>JAZSBX010000003.1:0-3767 GCA_045602605.1 Acutalibacteraceae bacterium | reverse complement strand
CTATTCACTTTTCACTCTTCACTAAATTTCGCATTCGGGATTTTTGGAAGGTAAGAGGTAATAGTGAATAGTGAAGAGGTTCGGTGTGTCTTCGCCACGGATTATAAATACAAATGCTTCGCATTGATTTTTCCGCTTTATTTTTTTCTCTTTGTTGCCATTTTTAATATATTGTGATATAATTCTGGTATATGATATTTTTTAAGGGGTTATTATGGGATACGCGGAATATGTTATCGGCAATACTGAAAACAGGCGAATTGCCATTATAACCGATGTGCATTGCTGTCACATTGCCTGGAACGGCGCTGATGCCAAGGCAAGAATGGGCTTTTTAACCGAAACCCTTAAAAGGCAATATGATTTAGCCCCTTTTGATGCCGTTTTAGGTCTGGGGGATTATTCCCTTGATTTTTGGGGCTGGTATGACCGCGGTTCCTACCTTTGGGAACCCTCGGTTTCAAATACCGATAACTTTGTTAAAGAATATGTTCCTCACTTTCCTGCAAAAATCTATATGCTTCCCGGCAACCACGAGCAATACGGGGAGGAAAAGTGGGAGAAAATCACAGGCTTTAAAAGGGAATTTGCCCTTGTTTACGGCGACAGGGTTTTTGCTATGTGTGACACCTTTGGCGGTGACCTTGACCCCACCGAAAACAGTGACGGCACCTACACAGGCCTTAACACCGAGTTTTTAAAAAACGTGCTCCAAAAGCACAAGGGAAAAAAGATTTATCTTTGTATGCACGACCTTCTTATTGACAAAGAAAACCAAGAGGCAAGGCAGTTGATTTTGGAAAACAAGAACATTGTGTGCGCCTTTGCAGGTCACATTCACCGTTCAACCACAAAGATTTTGCCCGATAAATGGCGTAATCTTCCCGTTTTTTATTGCGGCGGTTTTGGCTTCAGCAACGACACAAATTGGGGAATAAGATTGGTTGATTTTAATTCAGAGGGCGGCGAAATTCATACCGAATATGTGCCTTACATAAAAGGATAAGGTGATTTTAACCGATACAGGCAGATACGGAAATTAAAAGCCCTTAACACCCATCGGCTTAATTTGGCGTGGGCGACTTGGGGTATTTTAGAAAAAAGGGATTTTAAGTCAGAGGAGAAAAAATAATGGAATGGCTATTAGACATATTTTTAAACAAATACCTTTTAACGGCGACAATTTCTTGGTTTGTGGGGCAAATTTTAAAGACCATAATCCATTGGCGGATTTATAAAAAATTTGATATAAGGCGTATGTTCGGTGATGGCGGAATGCCAAGCTGTCACTCGGCAACGGTGACCTCCCTTGCCACAATAACGGGTATAAATTTCGGTCTTGCAAGCTTTGAGTTCGGTATTGCAACCATTCTTGCTATTGTGGTTTGCCACGATGCAATGGGCGTTCGCCTTGAAACGGGCAAGCAGGCAGTAATTTTAAATGAAATTATTAAGGCCTTTGACGACTTATCGGCTGAAAAACTGCCCGAGGTAAAACTCAAGGAATTTGTTGGTCACACACCCATTCAGGTTATAGCAGGAATTGTCCTTGGCTTCTTTATGGCGCTTATACTTCATTTTTTGGTATTTTAAAAGTAAAACCCCGATGCTGAAGACAGCATCGGGGTTGGTTTTTTATTTTTTTCTCAAATGATTTTCGAGCACTGTTTCGTAGCGTTTAACAGCCGCGGCAACCGAATCCTCCCAGGAATAGTAAACATACTGAGCGGCATTGTTGCCAAGGGTTTCGAAGGCCGAGGGGTTTTTACAAAGCTCGGCCAGCTTTTTAGCAAAGTCATCGGCATTTTCATCACACAAAACACCCGACATACCGTCTTCAACATCTTCGGCGGCGCAGCTGTTTCGAATGAGAATGCCGGGGGTGTAGCAGGCGGCGGCTTCCTTCACCACAAGGCCTGATGTGTCGTAGGTTGAGGGGAACATAAACAAATCGGCGCGGGTAAAAAAGGCGCGAAGCCTGTCTCGGTCATAAACGGCGCCTGTGAAAACGGTGTTTTTATAAATGCCAAGCTCTTTAGCGTATTGCTCAATGGCAGGGCGGTCAACACCGTCACCAACAAAAAATGCGCGGTAGGCAATTCCTGCCTTGCTCAGTTTTTGGAGTGCATCAAGAATGATTTTAACGTTTTTGTACCACATCATTCTGCCGCAGAAAAGGAACATTGGAACCTGCTTATCAATTAAATACATTCTCTCAAGCTCGGCAACAAAAGCAGGGTCGGCCTTGCCCTTTTTAAAATCGGTGCCGTTGGGCATTACCAAAATTTCGCCCTGGTAGCCCAAATCACGAAGACTCTCGCTGGCGCCCTTGGACACCGCCCAAACCTCATCGGCATAATTTATGTTGCTGAGCACAAATTTTCTTGAAATTGTGTTAAGGTGCTTGTTGGGAACAAATTTATCAAGGTCAACGTCATATTTAGTGTGATATGTATAAACAACGGGGGGCCGATTTTTCTTGCCCAAAATAAGCTCATGTGCCAAAACTGCCGAAGCAAAGGGGCAGTGAACGTGAAAAATATCAAATTCTTTTTTTGACAAGTCAAGGAGGGTTTTGGGAGAAAAGGGATTTCCCACGCGGTAGGGCATTTTTCCAAGGAATTTTGCCGAAGAAAAACGGAAAACCTCAAAGGGGTAGTTATCGGTAACGTTGGGATATTTAGGGGTTACAACAACCGCCTCGCCATAATTTTCGGTTATAATGCGGGCATAGTTTTCAATAGCGTTTGCCACGCCGTCAATGGTGGGTGGGAAAGAATCGTTAAAGAGTGCTACTTTCATAAAATATCCTTCCTTAATCTAACTCTGGTTGTTCTTTAAAAATCGATACCGAAATGATGAACAGGGAAATGACAATGCTGGTGGGTGCAAAAAGAGAATTCGCGTGGAGCAGCGCTTCCTCTTTTGCAAAATAATTTATGGCGTAGGGCGCAATTTGTGTGAAAACAACAAGGGCGCAGGCCACACAAAGGGGGGCGGAAAGGGCATCACCCTTTTTATTTTTAATTCCGTTTTGCGCTTTTGCAAAATTAAGTGTGAAAATGAGCATTGCGCAAATTGCAAAAAGTTCAAACACGGTTTCGGTGATTGCGGCAACCCCCACGTAGGCAACGAAGGTGGAAATAACCTTTAAAATCAAATAAATCACGGGTATGACATAGATTTCCTTTAAAATGGGGACGAAGGAAAGCTCATTTGCACCGCGCCACAGGAAAATAATTCCGCTTAAAACGGCAAAAATCCTCACAAATGCGGCAAGGCTGTTTGTTGTGCCTGAAAGGGGTGAGAATTTAAAGGCCTCAAGAAGGAAGCAAATGCCCAGCGCCACGCTTAAAACAGCGCAAACATAGGGCCAAAATGCAGGCGGCTGTGGGCGTTTAACGCGGGAAAAGGCCATAGCGCTTAAAACAATGAGGACGGCCACAAGAAATACCATTAGCGCGGCAACGGAGGAATAACCCGTTTTGAAAAAGCCACTGCTGTTTTCAACGGTGAAAAACATTATAAGGCAATTAAGCAATGCACAAACCGATGCGGCGCAGCCAAGAAAAATAACCGCTTTCTTAAAATTCATAATAAATCCTTTCAAGGCATAAGTATTATATATAAATAATTGTAACTTTAACTAAAAGAAAAGTCAATGAAATTAAGGGAGAGTTTATGAAAAATTCATATCTGATTATTTTAGCAGTTATTATGGCATCAATGCTTTTTTTACCCTTGGCGGCAACGGCTTTACCTTCGGC
>JAZSBX010000002.1:0-2475 GCA_045602605.1 Acutalibacteraceae bacterium | reverse complement strand
GGGGTTAGAGAGATTATTGAATCTCCCTTGTTCACATCTTCAAAAAGTAAGTTAACGGTTGCAATGGGCAGGGACATCGGCGGTAATGTTATCGTTGCCGACATTGCAAAAATGCCCCACGGTCTTATTGCAGGCGCAACGGGTTCAGGTAAATCGGTTTGCATTAACTCAATTATCGTAAGCCTGCTTTATAAGGCCGCGCCCGATGAGGTAAAGCTTTTAATGATTGACCCCAAGGTTGTTGAGCTTGGCGTTTACAACGGTATTCCCCATTTGCTCATTCCCGTTGTTACCGTCCCGAGAAAGGCCGCAGGCGCTCTCGGCTGGGCAGTAAGTGAAATGGAAACCCGTTATCAGACCTTTGCCGCAAACAACGTGCGCGATATTTCGGGTTACAACAAGCTTGCCGCAACCGACCCAAATCTACAAAAGATGCCACAGGTTGTTATTATCATTGATGAGCTTGCCGACCTTATGATGACTGCTCCAAACGAGGTTGAAGACTACATAAACCGCATTGCCGCAAAGGCCCGTGCCGCAGGTATGCACCTTATAATCGCCACACAGCGCCCAAGCGTTGACGTTGTGACAGGTGTTATTAAGGCAAATATTCCTTCACGAATTGCCTTTGCCGTTTCCTCTCAGGTGGATAGCCGCACAATTCTTGACGGAGTTGGCGCCGAAAAGCTTCTCGGACGCGGTGATATGCTCTTTAGCCCCATTGGCGCAACCAAGCCCGCACGACTTCAGGGTTGCTTCGTAAGCGATGAAGAGGTTGAGGCGGTTGTGGATTACGTTAAGGGTGATTTCGTTACCGATTACGACCAAAACATTCTCTTTGAAATTGAGCGCCGCGCCGCCGCCGATAAAAAGGCTAAAACGGGCGCCATCGAGGAGGGCGACTCCGAGGAAGACCCAATGCTTCGCCAGGCCATTGAGGCCGTTGTGGAAAACGGTCAGGCATCAACCTCCCTTTTGCAACGCCGCTTAAAGCTTGGCTATGCCAGGGCGGCCCGCCTTATTGATGCAATGGAGGAGAGGGGAATTGTGGGCCCCTACGAAGGCTCAAAGCCCCGCCAGGTGCTGGTAACCAAGGAACAGCTTGCCGCCGCCCAGTCGGAAGCACTTAGTGATGATGGCGATATTGAGGACTTTGGAGAGGAATAAACCTTGAAAACTAAAAAGATATTAAAGGTGGTAGCAATTTCACTTGCTGTCATACTTTTAGGCGTATGCCTTGTAATAACCTTTGCAAACGACCCGAATATTCCCACCTGGGATAATATTTTCGCTTCTTTAGGCCTTAAAGAAAATATTTCTCAAAACGGCGAGGATTTTATTGTTTTTCTTGACGTTGACCAAGGGGATGGCGCCCTTATTGTCAGCAACGGCCAAACCGCTCTTATTGATGGCGGTGAAGATGAATTCGAGGAAAGAACCTACGGTAAAATCCGTGGCTATAACGTTACCGATTTGGATTTAATCGTGGCTTCCCACATTCATTCCGACCACATTGCCGCCATTCCGTTTTTAATGGAAAGGCTTAAAACGGGCAATATTATTATTGATAACAGAAAAAATCGCACCGAGGGTGACATTAAAAGCCTTAACGAAATTCTCGGCATTTGTCGGGATAAGGGTACCAATGTCTTTTCTCCCGTTAGGGCAACGGTTGTAAACGTGGGCGATTTCGAACTGACCGTTTTGGGCTTTTACCCCGAACTTAGCGGTGAAAACAATCATTCCATTTTCACCGTGGCAAAAATCGGCGGCACAAAGGTTCTTTTTACGGGCGATGCCGAAACCGCCGCCGAAAAGAAAATATTAAACGATAATATAAATGTTGACTGCGATATTTTAAAGGTGGGTCACCACGGCAGTAAAACCTCCTCATCCGAACGTTTTTTAAGCGCCGCAACACCCGATTACGCAGTTATTTCCTGCGGCGAAAATAATAAGTATTCCCACCCAAATGATGAAATTTTAACACGCCTTAAAAATGTGGGGGCAGAGATTTTGCGCACCGATTTAAAGGGCGATATTGTTTTCACCTTTGAAAACGGTAAAACGGAATATAAAACCGAAAAATAAGAACCCGACCCGCCAAGCGCAATTAAAATTGCGGGCGGGTGAATGGACCTTGTTGTGTTCACAATAAAAAAGCAAGACTTGAAAAAGTCTTGCTTTTTTATTTAGTCTTCCTTGCCATTTCTTAAAACGGCGTTTCTTTCTCTGAAAAGCAATGAAATGCACCAAACGGCCGAAAGGGCTACAACGGTGTAAACAATTCGGCTGATAAGGGAAGCACTTCCACCAAACAGCCAGGCCACAATATCAAATTGGAAAAGGCCGATGCTGCCCCAGTTAAGACCGCCGATTATCAATAAAATCAGGCAAATTCTGTCAATCATTTTTTTCACTCCTTTGTGGTAGTATTTTGTGAAAAAAATCTTTTTTTATTCATAGTTTATTTTT
>JAZSBX010000001.1:0-13197 GCA_045602605.1 Acutalibacteraceae bacterium | reverse complement strand
TCGGGTGTGGTTAGCGGCATTTTAAAGCTTGCGGAATATAAATTCCCCATAACCCTTTCTATTTCACTTCACGCGCCAAGCGATGAAATAAGGGATAAAATTATGCGGGTTAATAAAAAGTGGAATGTTGGCGCACTGCTTGATGCCTGTAAAAAATATCAAAGCGCAACGGGGCGCAGAATTTCTTTTGAATATGCCCTGATGAGTGGCATTAACGACACCGAGGAATGTGCCGAAATGCTGGCTAAAAGGCTTAAAGGAATAATGTGTCACGTTAACCTTATTCCTGCAAATCCCGTTGCCGAAACACAGTTTAAAAAACCCGACAAAAAGCAAATTATGTATTTTTGCGAGTTATTAAATAAAAAAGGATTAAATTCAACGATTCGCCGAACCCTTGGCTCGGATATTGAGGCCTCTTGCGGACAACTGCGGCGAAAAGAAGGGTGTGAAACTTAAAGTGAGAATTTTTTGTGAAACCGATGTGGGTAAATCACGGGAAATCAATCAGGATGCCTACATTGCCCGTATTTTAGAGGGCGGCGCGGCACTTGCCGTTGTTTGTGACGGTATGGGCGGCGCAAATGCAGGTAACGTTGCAAGCGCGCAGGCAACCCAGATAATTTATGATTACGTTTTGCGTTCCTGGCAACCCAATATGACTGCTTCCCAAATTAAAAATTTGCTCTGTTCAGCGGTTATGTCGGCTAACGTTGAGGTTTTTGATGCCGCATCAAAAAATGAAGAACTTAAAGGAATGGGAACAACGGTGGTTGCGGTGATTGCCACAAAGTCGGTGTCCCACATTGTTCACGTGGGTGACAGCCGCGCCTATCTTATAAGGGATAATACGCTTTCCCAAATCACAACCGACCACTCCATAGTGCAGCGTATGATAGAAAGCGGTCAGATTACGGCCGATGAAGCTAAAAGTGACCCCAGAAAAAATATTATTACCAGAGCACTTGGCGTTGAGGAAGAACTTAACATTGATTACAACGAGCTTGATTTGTGCGATAATGATACGCTTCTTATCTGCACTGACGGTCTTTCAAATATGATAAGCTCCGAGGAAATTATAAAAATTGTCAGCGAGTCACCACGCGAAAATGTTGCGGCACGGCTTGTAACTGCGGCAAACGATGGCGGCGGTAAGGACAACATAACAACGGTTCTTATTTTCAACGACTAAATTGTGTGACAGGAGAAAAAAGTATGGATAGATTTGTAGGAAAGCGCCTTGACGGTCGCTATGAAATTAAAGAAATAATCGGCGTAGGCGGTATGGCCGTTGTTTACAAGGCATACGACAACATTGAAGACAGAATCGTTGCCGTTAAAATCTTAAAGGAGGAGTTTGTTTCCAACGAGGAATTTACCCGCCGCTTTAAGAACGAATCCAAGGCCATTGCCGTTTTATCCCACCCCAACATTGTAAAGGTTTTCGATGTTAGCTTTGGTGATTTAATTCAGTATATCGTTATGGAATATATTGACGGTATCACTTTAAAAGAGCTTATTGAACAGCAGGGAAGCCTGCGCTGGAAGGATGCCCTTTATTTCACCGTTCAAATTTTAAAGGGCCTTCAGCACGATCACGACAAGGGCATTGTTCACCGCGATATTAAACCCCAGAACATTATGGTTTTATCTGACGGCACCATTAAGGTTACCGATTTCGGTATTGCCCGTTTTGCAAGAAGCGAGCAAAGAACAATCACTGATAAGGCAATCGGCTCGGTTCATTATATCAGCCCCGAGCAGGCCAGGGGAGATGCTACCGATGAAAAGGCGGATATTTACTCTGTTGGCGTAATGCTTTATGAAATGCTCACGGGCCAGCTTCCCTTTGAAGCCGACAGCGCCGTTTCGGTTGCTATAATGCAGCTTCAAAGAGAGCCCAAAATGCCAAGGGACATTAACGGCTCAATTCCCGAAGGACTTGAACAAATCACAATGCACGCAATGCAGAAAAACAGCGAACGCCGATACAAATCTGCGGCCGAAATGCTTTGCGATTTGGAGGAGTTTAAAAAAGACCCTGCCGCAACCTTTGGTTACAACTATTTTGTGGACAATTCGCCCACAAAATATATCTCCGATACCAATGTGAATCTTGAAGATGATGCCGAGGAGGAAACCGAAGAAAAATCACCCATCATTCCCATTCTTGCGGGAATTGCGGTTACCTTCGTTATCGGTGTTATCGTTATTCTATCAATTTTCCTGCCAAAGCTTTTTGGTGGCACAGGCGGTGAGATTTCCTGCCCGAAGCTTGTGGGTCAACACTGGGAAGCCGTTGATAACAATGAGGAATATGATGAAATTTTCAGCAAAATTGATTTTGTTTGGAAAAACAACAGCGAATATGAATTCGGTTACATTTATCAGCAGTCGAAGCCCGAGGGCAAAAAGATAAAGGCAGGTAACACCATCACGGCCTATGTCAGCATGGGCAAAAAAACCGTTATTGTCCCCGATGTTTACGGTTACACCGATGCTTCCGCTATCACTGCCCTTGAAAACCTTGGATTTAAGTGTAATATCGAAAGGGTTAACGATGAAAACATCGAAAAGAATATGGTGGTTAAAACCCAACCTGAGCGCGGTTTCAGCGCCTATGAAGGTGATGAAATCACTATTTACGTAAGCCTTGGCAAGCCTACGGTTTATGTTACCCTGCCTAACGTTATCGGTCTTACCGAGGAGGATGCCAAAAAGCGCCTTGAAAAAGACGGCCTTAAGGTGGGCGTTGTAACCTATGTTTACAATTCACCCGCCCCTAAAGGTGTTGTTGTTAATCAGAATCCTTCGGTTGACCAGGAGGAGGAAATTGGCGAAGGCTCCGCAGTTGACCTTGAGGTCAGCAACGGTGAAACACAGTACACCGTTAAACTTGATGTTCAGCTTCCAACCGATTTCATTTATGATATTGGCAAGGTTTCGGTTTGGAGTGGCGGCGAAATGATTTACGAAACCCCCAACAAAATTGAAATCAACAAAAAGGAAACCTGTTCTGTTGAGTTCACAACAAAGGAAAAACAGCAAAACATTACCGTGAAGCTTTCCGATGGTGCCGAAAATCCCACCTATGAGGATTATAAGGATTACAAGGTGAACTGTGAAAATAATAAGGTGTTAGAAGAAACAACCTACGATTATTCCAAAAAAGTAATAGATTCGGAGTAAAGGAACTTTTAATGGAAGGTATTATAATTAAAGCAATTTCAGGCTTTTATTATGTAAAAAATGAAACGGGTATTTTTGAATGTAAGGCAAGAGGTGTTTTCCGCAAGGAAAACATCTCTCCCATTGTGGGCGACAGGGTAGTTTTCACGAAAACAAGCGAAAAAAGTGGCGTTGTGGAACAAATTTTGCCCCGTAAAAACTGTCTTGTAAGACCGCTTATTGCAAACCTTGATAAGCTGTTTATCGTGTCTGCTTACGAAAATCCTGCCCCTAACACCCTGCTTATTGACAGGCTTATCGCCGTTTGTGAAATGGCCGATATTGAGCCCGTTCTGATTTTCAACAAAAGCGATTTGGGCGATTTTTCCGCTTGGGCCTGTATTTATAAAAAAGCAGGCTTCAAGGTTTACACCGTTTCCTGCAAAAGCGGTGAAAACATTGAGGATATTAAATCTGAATTTAAAAACTGCACCTGTGCCTTTGCAGGGAATTCCGGTGTTGGCAAATCCAGCATTTTATCTCGGCTTTTGCCCGAAATTTCTTTTGCCACGGGTGAGGTAAGCCGTAAACTCGGTCGCGGTCGCCACACAACGAGAACGGTTGAACTTTTTGCAAACTCACACGGCGGCCTCGTTGCCGACACCCCCGGCTTTGCCTCGGTGGAAAATGATAAATTTGATTTGGATTTTAAAGAAAATCTGCCATTTTTATTCAGAGAATTTGAGCCTTTTTTAAATGGCTGCCGTTTTACGGGATGTTCACACACCGCCGAAAAGGGCTGCGCCGTTATTGAGGCTGTAGAGAAGGGCGAAATTTCAAAAAGCCGTTTTGAAAGCTATGTTGCCCTTTATAATGAGGTCAAGGATTTAAAGCCGTGGGAGGCAAAAAAGAAAAATTAGTGTAACAAATCAAACCCTGCCTGCTTATACTGTTAGTGTAAGAATTATTTAAACGGTGGTGACAGGGTGCGAAAGAGAAACTGCGCTAATAAGGGAATTTTAGCAATAGCCTTTGCGGTGGGAATTGCGCTGGCCTGCATTTGCCCATCAGATTTTTTGGTGGGAGTTCTCGCCATTGCCGTAATAATTCTGGGAATTAGCTGTGCATTTAAATAGACACTGACGGAGGTTTGCTTTAATGAAGGTTGTTTTGGTTAAAAGTCCTAAATTTTTAAGCGGAATACTCAGAATGTTCTTCGGCATTAAAAAAAGGCAAGACAATTAAAAATACATAAAGCGGTCGCATCAAAAAGATGCGGCCGCTTTTATCATATCTCGGCCTTCTTTAAAATATATTTATATAAAAAAAGAGAGGAACGAGAATGTAATGGAAAAATTATTAAAGGACCCCAAATTTGCAATAATACTTCTTCAGTGCACCGCCGTTTTTTTAATAATTCTTTCGGTGCTCACTGTTAAGGCCCTTGGCGGAAATGTTTACGGTGAATTCGGAAATTGGTACAGGGCTAATTTTGAAACCAACACCACTGTAAATGAGGTTTTAAAGGATAACGCTTTGGAAAACGAAATCAAAGAAACCGAGCCGCAGGTTGTCATAACCAACACCACCCCTGAAGATTCAGAGGCAATACCCTCAAAAACCGAAGAAAAAACCGAAGGAAACACCGTGTCAAACACAATGCCGTGGCCTGTCAGCGGCTTTGTCACATCGGAATTTGGCGGCAGGGCAGACCCCTTCACAAATGCCCCTGCCACCCACCAGGGCCTTGATATTGCGGCAAACAGCGGCACCGATATTTTATCGGTAATGGATGGGGTTGTGGAGGAGGTTGACTACGAAGAAGACGGTTACGGCAACTTTGTCAAAATCCGCCATTCCGAGGATTTTTACACCCTTTACGCGCACTGCAGTGAGATAACGGTGAGTGGAGGCCAAAGCGTGGCGGCAGGGGAGTGTGTGGCAAAGGTGGGCAGCACGGGAAGGTCAACGGGACCGCACCTGCATTTTGAAATAATAGTGGGGGGAACATGTCTTGACCCCAGGTGGTTTTTAAGCAAATGAAATTTAAAATTTTTTCAACCGAAATAAACGTTTCTTTTTTCTTTATGGCGGTTTTAACCCTTGCCCTCATTATTGATAAGACAGGCTTTGTTTTGCCTGTTTTTTCGGCCACCGCCCTTCACGAAGCAGGTCACCTTGCGGCAATGTTTGTACTACGCTGCCAACCTAAAAAAATCAATCTCATTCCCGGCAGTATTCAAATTGTAAGGGGCTTTGGCGTAAAAAAGGAGGGAGAGCTTTTTATCCTCCTTTCAGGTCCTCTTTCAAATTTGTTTTTCGCCGCCATTGCCTTTATCCTTTATTATTTTTTAAGGGTATCATATTTAATCAGTTTTTCGGCAATTAACCTGCTTATTTTTGCCTTTAATTTGCTTCCTGTTCGCGGTCTTGACGGGGGCAGCATTCTTTACCTCACAGTTTCAAAAATCGTGTCTGCTTCAAAATGTGAGGTCATTCTCGATATTTTATCCCTTCTTTGCGGAGTGTTTGCGGTTTTTCTCGGCGTATCGGGTATTTTAATGGGAAAAATCAACCTTTCCTTGGCCGTTTTGGGACTTTATGTGATTATGGGGGTAATAATCAAAATGTAGTTGTTTTAAAGGGCTTATTGTGGTAGAATGAATTAAGTAAAACAATTCTTTAAGGAGCCCTTTATGGAACAAAAACAACTTGAATCACTGCTGCTCACGGTGCAAAAACCGGGAAGATATTCAGGCGGTGAAATTAACAGCGTAATAAAGGATAAAAATAAAGTGGATGTAAGGTTTGCCTTTTGCTTTCCCGACATCTATGAAATCGGTATGTCCCACCTTGGTATGAAGATTCTTTATTCACAGTTTAATGCCCGTGAGGATATTTGGTGCGAAAGGGTTTTTGCTCCCTGGACCGATTTTGAGCAGGTAATGCGGGAAAATGACATTCCTCTTTTTGCCCTTGAAAGCCGTGACCGAGTTTGCGATTTTGACATTGTGGGCTTCACCCTTCAATATGAACTTTCCTACACCAACCTTCTCAATATGCTTGACCTTGCAAAAATTCCTTTAAAATCAAAGGACAGGCATTCACTTTCTCCCCTCGTTGTGGCAGGCGGCCCTTGCACCTGCAACTGCGAGCCGCTTGCCGATTTTGTTGACCTTTTCTTTTTAGGAGAGGGTGAAGAGGTGGATTTGGAGCTTATTGACCTTTATAAAATCCACAAGGCAAAGGGCTCAACAAAAGAGGAATTTTTAAAAGAGGCCGCTCAAATCAAGGGTGTTTATGTGCCAAGTCTTTATGATTTTGAATATAACGCCGATGGCACCATTAAAAGCATCACCCCAAAGGAAAATGCCCCTGCCGTTATTGAAAAAAGAATTATTAAGGATATGGACAAGGTTTTTTATCCCGAAAGCTTTGTTGTGCCTTACATAGAAATCGTTCACGACCGTGCCGTGCAGGAGGTTTATCGCGGTTGTATAAGAGGCTGCCGTTTTTGTCAGGCAGGCTTTATCTACCGCCCCGTGAGGGAAAAAAGTGCCGATACCGTTAATAATCAGGCAAGGGCGCTTTGTGAGTCAACGGGCTATGATGAAATTTCACTTTCATCGCTAAGCACCAGCGATTACAGAGAAATTGAGCCTTTGCTTAACAAAATGCTTGACTGGACACAAGAGAAAAACATAAGCCTTTCTCTGCCCAGCCTTAGAATTGACAACTTTTCCGAGGAACTGCTTAAAAAAATCCAGTATGTAAGAAAAAGCGGCCTGACCTTTGCCCCTGAGGCGGGCACACAGCGCCTTCGCGATGTCATCAATAAAAATATCACCGAGGAGGAAATTCTTTCCACCTGCAAAATGGCGTTTCGCGGCGGCTACACAAACGTTAAGCTTTATTTTATGCTGGGCCTGCCCACCGAAACCGATGAGGATTTAAAGGGAATTGCCGACCTTGCCCAAAAAGTGGTTAATGAATTTTACCGTTTGCCAGATAGACCAAAGGGCAAGAGCGTTAACGTTAGCGTCAGCGTTTCTACCTTTGTTCCAAAGCCCTTCACACCCTTTGAGTTTGAGCCTCAGATAACCCGAGATGAGATAAGGCGCCGCCAGGAATATTTAAAATCCTGCATCACGACCAAAAAGGTAACCTTAAGTTATCACGATTCTCCCACAAGCTTTTTGGAGGGCGTTTTTGCCCGAGGAGACAGAAGGCTCGGCGAGGTTATTTTAACTGCCTTTAAAAAGGGCTGCAGGCTTGACGGCTGGAGTGAATGCTTCGAAATTGAAAAATGGCTTGAGGCCTTTAACGAGTGCGGCGTTGACACCGAGTTTTATGCCAACCGCGCAAGGGATTATGATGAGATTTTCCCGTGGGAGCATTTTGATTACGGCGTTACCAAGGACTTTTTTATCAGGCAAAATGAGCTTGCAAAAAAAGCCGTAACAACGCCCAACTGCCGCATTTCCTGCGCGGCCTGCGGCGCAAACTGCTACGGGGAGGGAGTTTGCTATGAAAAACGTTAGGCTGATTTACGAGAAAAAAGACCGAATGCGCTTTGTTTCTCATCTTGATATGACCCGTTTTATGTCACGAATGATTCAAAAATCAAAAATCCCCGTGTGGTACACCGAGGGCTTTAACAAGCATATTTATGTTACCTTCGCCTTGCCCCTTTCTTTAGGTTTTGAGAGCAACTACGAGGTTATGGATTTCCGTTTTAATGACGATGATTTTCCGTTGTCTTCAGCCAGGCTTGCCCTTGAAAGGGTTTTCCCGCCCTACATAAAAATTGTGGATTTGGCATTTCCGCAAATGAAGGCAGGGGAAATAGCCTTTGCCGATTTTGAAATCACCTTTGACACTGCCGATGAGACCTTTGGGGTTAACCTTAATAACCTTTTGAATTCTGCTCAAATCAAGGTTTTTAAGAAAAGTAAAAAGGGCGCAATATCCGAAGTGGATATTGCACCCAAAATCAAGGCTTTTTCCATAACCCAAGGGGAAAATACGGTTTTAAAAATCACCCTGCCTGCAGGGGGAAAAGATAATGTTAATCCCCAGCTTGTTTTATCGGCAATGGGAGAAAATTTGCCCGAGTATAGAATTTGCCGCGGCAAGCTTTATAACGAAAAAATGGAAGTTTTTAAATAAGTATAATATTTGTGTCCCACGCGGGAAGATAGGTGTGGTGGCGCATAAAAATTTTGTAGGACGGGCACAGTTTGTGAATTTTCAGGGGTATTTCAAAAATATCCTCACTTCTGTGATAAACCGCAATTTGCATTTTAGGGTTAAAAGCCGAAATTGTGCTTTTGCCACCATCAATAACACTTGCTTCAGCACCCTCGACATCAATTTTAATGAATGTCGGGGGACTTTTTTTACCTAGAGCATCAATGGAAAAGGTGTTAATTTCGGTGTTTCCCGCACCAAGGCTTACCCCTCGGCCGTGCTGTGAAGAAATGCTTGATTTTCCGCAAAATTCACCTGCCGCGCCGTTAATGCAAAGTATATTTTTAAGTAAACCAGTGTTTTCACACAGCTTCCTGAAATTTCTGCTGTCGGGCTCAAGGGCTGTAATGGAGGAATAATCCTTCACGTTTTGAGCAAATTCAATCACCGTGTCGCCGTTGTATGCGCCAAGGTCAAGAAAATTTTCACTATCGTTTAAACCGAGAAGGGAAAAAACCTCGCTTCTGGAAGTTTCAATTTCAAAAAGATAGTGAGGCTTTCCCGTAAGTTTAAAAAGAATGGTATTTTCGAAAACCTTTTTTGACAGTTCATCGTTTAAAAGGGAATACACCTTTCTTATTTTCTCGGCATTTTCCCTTGCAAAGGCAAGGTCGAAAATGTTGTCGCCGTAAACGGGAACATCGGCAACGAAAACGGTGTGTTTTTCCATTAACCGCTTTACGGTGTCCATAACCTCAATTCTGCTTGAGCCAAAGCACATAACAATAACCATATCTGGGTACTTTTCGGCAAGCTCGCTGTAGGCGGAAACGGTAAAGCCCCTGAAAATTTTGCCTTTTTTAAAACCGTCACTTGCAAAAATTCCGCTGATTTTTGTTTTGTCGGCGTTTAAGCGGTCAATAACCTTGTCGGCGCCGTTGCCCGTTCCGTAAAGAACAACGGGCTTTTGGCTGTTTTTAAGATAACTCCATAAATCGGTCAAGAGACTTCACCTCTTAAAACATTTTAACACATAATAAACCATTTGCAAATATATTATTCAGTGAGAACTTTGCGAATTTTTGCCGAAAAAGGAACGGCGAAAAGGCTCAAAAGTCCCCAAAGAAGGGTGAAAAGAGGGCAAATTTGACCCAGCAGGTTAAAGGGCATGCTGCTGTAATCCCAAACCTTCTTTTTAAGCCATAAATTAACGATGCACCCCGTTATAAATTCAACTGCGGTTACCGTTAAAGCCCCAAGGGCGGCCAGGAAAAAGGGCCTGCGCTTTGCGGAATTATTGCTTATTGCGGCAAAGGCGTTAAAGCAAATTCCGCCCGCAAAAAACATTGAAATATGGGTGTAGCCCCGCCACAAAATTTCAATAAGATTGTAACCTATGCCACCGATAAGAAACATAATAGAGAAAATTTTTAATTTTTGCACTTTCACATCACCTGATGATATTATGCGCAAAAAAACACCCGATACCATAAGATATCGGGTGAAAAATCAAACATTGAAACGGAATAAAACCACATCGCCGTCCTGCATAACGTATTCCTTGCCTTCGCTTCGAACAAGGCCCTTTTCCCGGGCGGCCACCATGCTGCCGCATTCCATAAGTTTTTCGAATGCAATAACCTCGGCGCGAATAAAGCCGCGCTCAAAATCAGAGTGAATTTTACCTGCCGCTTGAGGCGCCTTGGTGCCTTCCTTAATTGTCCAGGCTCTAACCTCAGGCTGACCTGCCGTTAAATAGGAAATAAGGCCTAAAAGGGAATAGCAGGTTTTAATAAGTCGGTCAAGACCCGATTGAGCGAGCCCTAAATCCTCAAGGAAAAGAATTTTTTCCTCATAGTCAAGACCTGCAATTTCCGATTCAAGGGAAGCGCAAATGGGAAGCGTTTGTGCGTTTTCTTTTGCGGCAATTTCTTTCACCTTTTTAAAACGGGCATTTTCCTCAATGTTATTTTTAAAGTCATCCTCACTCATATTGCAGGCGTAAATAACAGGCTTTGAGGAAAGAAGCGCCGTGGTGTTTAAAATTTCCTGCTCGGCCTCATCGGCTTCCACAGCGCGTGCGGGAATGCCCTGCTCTAAAGCGGCAAGCAAACGCTTTAAAAAGTCAACCTCGGCCTGCATTCCTTTGTCGCCTTTAAGGGCTTTTGTTGCGCGGTCAAGGCGGCGCTGAACCATTTCCATATCGGAAAAAATAAGCTCAAGGTTAATAATTTCGATATCCCTTTCGGGGTCAACACTACCCTCAACGTGGATAATATCATCGTTTTCAAAACAGCGCACAACGTGAACAACGGCATCAACCTCCCTTATGTGAGAGAGGAATTTGTTGCCAAGGCCCTCACCCTTTGAGGCGCCCTTTACAAGACCTGCAATATCAACGAATTCAATAACCGCAGGGGTAAATTTTTCGGGGTTATAAAGCTTTGCCAGGGCATCCATTCTTTCATCGGGCACACAAACCATTCCAACGTTTGGCTCAATGGTGCAAAAGGGATAGTTTGCCGACTGCGCGCCCGCATTTGTAATTGCATTAAACAGGGTTGATTTGCCAACATTGGGCAAACCCACAATACCTAGTTTCATAAAAGTAGCTCCTTTGGATAAAAAACATTCATTTTTTACAATTATACAGCGAAAATTTTGTAATATCAAGGAAAATAAATATCTTTTCTTTTTTGTAAATATAGGTTATAATAAATTAAATGATATTATTAGTGAGGTGCTTGGCATGAATTCAGGCTTTTCTGTTACGCTGAAGAGAATTATTGATGAGTTTTCGCTTGAAAAAATTCATCTTCCCAAAGAGGCCGAGGGAATAATCATTGAAAACACCGAGGTCAATCGCCCCGGTCTTCAGCTTGCAGGCTATTATGAATTTTTTGATGCTGACAGAATTCAGATTATCGGTAAAAGTGAGGAGGCCTACATAACCAAATTTTCCGAGGCCGAAAGGGAAAAGAGGGTAGACGCCTTCTTTGCAAAGCAGCCCTGCGCCGTTATTGTCACAAGGAACCTGCCTCTTCAGGAAATTTATAAGGCATCGGCAGAAAAATACGGCGTGCCGCTTTTGCGGACAAAGGATTCCACATCGGAATTTACCTCTGCGCTCATTGCCTTTTTAAACGTTCAGTTAGCCCCTCGTGTCACCCGACACGGTGTTCTCGTTGAGGTTTACGGCGAGGGTATTTTACTCCTCGGAGAAAGTGGAGTCGGCAAAAGTGAAACGGCCATTGAACTTGTTAAACGCGGCCACAGGCTTATTGCCGATGATGCCGTTGAGATACGCAGGGTTTCCAGCAAATCTCTTGTTGGCACAGCCCCCGATAACATTCGCCACTTTATTGAACTTCGGGGCATCGGTATTATTAACGCCAGCCGTATTTTCGGTGTGGGCGCTGTAAAACTCACCGAGAAAATTGATATGATTGTGAATCTCGAACCCTGGGATGTTAACAAGGTTTACGATAGAATGGGTCTTGAAAACAAAACCACCAACATTCTGGATTTGGAAATTCCCTCGGTTACCATTCCCGTAAAACCTGGCCGAAATCTTGCCGTTATAATTGAGGTTGCGGCAATGAACAACCGCCAGAAAAAACTTGGCTACAACGCGGCAGAGGATTTACTCTCTCGCCTCGGTATGTCCGATGATATGAGGCCTGCAGGCGAAACACAGGTTAAAGCATTCTAAAAGGAGAAATTAAAATGTACAGATTAGGAATTGATTTAGGCGGCACCAACATTGCGGCAGGTGTTGTTGATGAGAACTATAAAATTATCGGAACGGGCAAGGTTAAAACAGGCGCCCACCGTTCAAGCGATGAAATTGCCGATGATATGGCAAGGGCTGCCCGCATGGCAATTAAGGATGCAGGCGTTGACATTAGTGAGATTACTGCAATGGGCATCGGCTCTCCAGGTTCGGTAGTTCCCTCAAAGGGCATCGTTGCCACCTCTAACAATCTTAAATTCAGCAATCTGCCCCTTTGCGCAATGATGAAGGAGCGCCTCGGCGTTGATTTTTACATCGAAAACGATGCCAACGCTGCGGCCTACGGCGAGCTTTTGGCAGGCGCAGGCAAGGGCTGTAAGAATTTTGTTGCCATTACACTTGGCACAGGTGTGGGCAGTGGAATTATTATTGACGGCAAAATTTTCTCCGGTTCTAATAATGCAGGCGGCGAATTTGGTCACACCGTTATCGTTATTGATGGAGAAGCCTGTACCTGCGGCAGAAAGGGCTGCTGGGAAACCTATGCTTCGGCAACGGCTCTCATTCGCCAGACAAAGGCTGAAATGGAAGCCAACAAGCAAAGCGTAATGTGGAAGCTGTGTGACGGAGATATTAACCGTGTAAGCGGAAAAACCGCCTTTGATGCAATGCGTCAGGGCGATGAATCGGGCATAAAGGTTGTTGAACAGTATATTCGTTACGTTGCCATCGGCGTCACGAATGTAATAAACATTTTCCAGCCCGAAGTATTATGTATTGGCGGCGGCCTTTCAAAAGAGGGCGAGGTTCTCACAAAGCCTATTACTGAATTTGCCGAAAAAGGCCGTTTTTCCAAGAATATTGAAAAACAAACCGTTGTTAAGGTTGCCGCTTTAGGCAACGATGCAGGTATCATCGGCGCAGCATTCCTTGATAAACTTTACAGGTAGTGATGTTTTGATTTACGATTTAAGCCATTTAAAAGATGAGTTTAAAAGGGCAAACATAAATTTCATCGAAAACGAGCCGATGCACCGCCACACAAGTTTTAAAATCGGCGGCGCGGCTGATGTTTTTGTGAGCGTTGCAAGCAGTGAGGAATTCCT